>CAMCZJ010000313.1 GCA_945886995.1 Asaia bogorensis | reverse complement strand
TGCCCGCCGGAAAGGCCAAGCGCGGAACGGTCCAGCCTATCCTTCACCTCATTCCAGATGGCGGCGCGCGTCAGCGCCCATTCAATGCGTTCGCCCATTTCGGATTTGGAAAGCTTCTCATGCAGGCGAATGCCGAAGGCGATGTTTTCGTAAATCGTCATCGGGAAGGGGGTGGGCTTCTGGAACACCATGCCCACTTTTGCGCGGAGAGAATTGAGATCCGTGGAATCGGCGATGATGTTTTCGCCATCCATCATCACCTCACCGGTCGCGCGCTGGCCGGGGTAAAGGCTGTACATACGGTTCAGTACGCGGAGCAGCGTAGATTTGCCGCAGCCGGAAGGCCCGATCATGCCCGTGACCTGCCGGTCCGGCAGATCAAGCTTGATTTCCTTCAGCGCGCGGTTATCGCCATAGAAGAAATCCAGATTGCTGATCGCCACGCGTGCAGTGTTCAGCGCGGCTTCTGACCGTGCTTGCATGCCGCCGAAGCTTGTCATTCCGGCGCCTTGGTTTTGCGTTTCGGTGGAAAGGCTCATTTTCTCCGTCCTTCCGGTCAGATGCGGCTGCGCAGCAAGGTGCGCGCCAGAATATTGAGGCATAGAACGCTAAGTGTGATCAGAAGCGCACCAGCCCAGGCAAGCGCGATCCAATCCTCAAAAGGTGAGCCGGCGAAGGCATAGATGGTCACCGGCAGGCTCGACATCGGCTTGGATAGATCCGTGGACCACGCGTTATTGCCGAGCGAGGTGAACAGCAAGGGCGCGGTCTCTCCCGCCACGCGGGCGGTGGCCAGCAGGACACCGGTAATGATGCCGGCAATGGCAGCGCGCCAGCAGATCAGCACAATCATTTTCCACTTTGGCGCACCAAGCCCGACCACAGCTTCACGTAGCGTATTCGGGATCAATTGCAGCATGTCTTCCGTTGTGCGTACCACAATGGGAATGACAATGATGGCAAGCGCGGCAATGCCGGCCCAGCCGGAAAACCCGCCAAAGGGCAACACCAGGATCTGATAGACAAACAACCCGATCAGGATGGAAGGCGCTGAGAGCAGAATATCGGAGACAAAGCGTACCGCATTCCCCAACCAGGAATCCTTGGCATATTCGGCCAAATAAGTGCCAACCAGCATGCCGATGGGCGTACCGATTGCGGTGCCGATCAGGGATTGGATCAAGCTGCCCACAATGGCGTTCAGCAACCCGCCCTCGGAACCAGGCGCCGCGGTAACATGGGTGAAGACCCTGAGCGACATCGCCTCAAAACCACGATAAAACAGCGTGATCAGGATCGAAGCCAAAAGCACCAAACCAATGATCGTGGCCGCGAGGCAAAGCGTGCGAATGATCTTATCCGCCCGCTTGCGGGAAGCGCCAAGCCGCGCGGCCGTGGTAACATCCTTGCGCGGGCCGGGATGGGACATGGAGGAAAGAGCGAGCGACATGGTTCAGACCTTCAGCCGCGACCGCAGCAGATAGCGCGATGTGGCCAAGACCACAAAGGAAAGCACAAAAAGGATGAAGCCAAGCGCCAGCAGGGATGCCAGCTTCAAGCTACCGATTTCGCTCTCACCGAATTCCAGCGCAACGAGGGAGGCGATGGTATTCCCCGGCCCAAACAGCGAAGTTGAAATCCGGTTCGCATTGCCGATCACGAAGGTCACCGCCATGGTCTCACCCAAGGCGCGACCAAGGCCGAGCATAATGCCGCCCACCACGGAAATCCGCGTATAGGGAATGACTACACCCTTCATCACTTCCCAGGTGGTGGCGCCAAGACCATAGGCGCTTTCCTTATAGACGGGCGGGACCTGTTCAAAGACATCGCGCATGGTGGCGGCGATGAAGGGCAGCACCATGATGGCCAGGATGAAGGCCGCGGTGAACAACCCCGTACCGAAAGGCGGCCCCTGAAACAGAAAGCCGATCAGCGGCAATTCCCCAAACGTATCAATGATGAAGGGCTGCACATGCTGCGCGAAGGCCGGCGCGATGACGAAAAACCCCCACATGCCGTAGATGATGGAGGGCACCGCGGCCAGAAGTTCCACCGCCGTGCCGACCGGCCGGCGCATCCAGGGCGGCGCCAGTTCCGTCAGGAAGAAAGCGACGCCAAAGGCCAGGGGCACGGCCAGGATGATGGCCAGAATGGCGGTGACGATGGTGCCATAGATGGAAACACCGGCGCCGAATAATTCCTTGACCGGGTCCCAATCCGTGGAGGTCACGAAGGCGACACCAAAGGCGCGAAAGGCCGGCAGGCCGGCGATGAAAAGTTCGATGATCAGGGCGCCAAGCAGGATGAGCACGAAGATGCCAGCTGCCTGACAGACCAGTGCAAAGACCTTATCCCCGAAGCTCGTGCTGCGGCGGCTAGTGGCCTGGGCCGAGGTGGCAGATGCGGAAGCCAAGGGTCACCCCCGGGTTAGGATGAAAGAAAAGCCCCGCAGGCAAGGGCTGCCTGCGGGGAGTATGTGCCTCAGGCGCCGAAGCTTTGGCGCCAGGCGGCCCGAACCGCGTTATGCACAGATTCGGGCAGCGGGATGTATTCAAGCTCGGTCGCCAATTGGCTGCCATTGGTGAAGGCCCAATCGAAGAAGCGGCGCACATTGGCGCTGCGGGCCGCATCCGTTGGGTTGGTCGGCAGTAGGATGAAGGTTGGCGCCACAATCGGCCAGGAATCCGCGCCGGGCGTGTCAATCACATTGGCGGCGAAGCCGGGCACGTTCCAATTGGCCGCAGAAGCGGCCGCCATGAAGCTTTTGTGTTCAGGCTTTACGAAATTGCCGGCGTTGTTGCGGATTTGCGTTGTCACCAGCTTGTTGGTGATGGCGTAGGCGTTTTCCACATAGCCAATGGCGCCGCGCACATTGCGCACCGTGCCGGCGACGCCTTCATTGCCACGCGCGCCGGTACCGGCGGGGAAGCGCACCGAAGTGCCCACGCCAACCTTTTCCTTGAATTCAGGGGAAACGGCGGAAAGGTAAGACACCCACACAAAGGTCGTGCCCGAACCATCCGCGCGATAGGCCGGCGCAATGGTAAGGTTCGGCAGCGAAAGGCCCGGGTTCAGGGCGACGATCTGCGGGTCATTCCAGCGGGTGATCTTGCCGAGGTAGATATCGGCCAGCAAAGGGCCGGTCAGGCGAAGCTGATCTTCAGCAATGCCCGGAATATTCACAATGGCGACGAGCGAGCCCATCACGGTCGGGAATTGCAGCAGATTGGCTTCGGTCAATTGCTGGGCATTCAAGGGCGCATCCGTGCCACCGAAATCAACCGTGCGGTTGCGGATCTGATTGATGCCCGCGCCCGAACCCACGGATTGGTAATTCAACTGAATGCCAATGGCATTGCGGACCGCTTCCGCCCATTTCTGGTAAATCGGGTTCGGGAAGGACGCCCCCGCGCCGGTGATCTGCGCGCCTTGGGCAAAGGCACCAAAGGCCGGAAGAGTGAGGGCGGCGCTAGCGCCGAGAAGAAGGGATCGCCTATCCACAGGAATGCTCCGAATGTTGGAAACA
>CAMCZJ010000312.1 GCA_945886995.1 Asaia bogorensis | reverse complement strand
CCTGACGCGCGGGCCAGGCTTGCGCATGGGCACGACCCGTGAGCGCACCGAATATCGCTGGCGCCGCCAGCAAAGCGCCGCGGCGATGAATGCCTGTCATGGCCTTGTCTCCTCCGTCTTGTTTCTTGCCTGAAGGCTAAGCCCGCCCGTACCTGCTCGGCAAGCCTCAGGCCATCAGGCTTGAAAGCGCCGCCGCTTCGGATCAGGCTGTCACCACCAAGGCAGAAGGGGAAATGCGCCATGACCGATCTACCAAAAGGCGATGCCGCAACGCGTGCCTGGTTCGATGCCTGGCTGGATCGCTTCGCCGGTTTTGTGCGTGAAGTGGATTACGCTTCCGCGCGCCCGCTTTTCCATGCCGATGTTCTGGCCTTTGGCACGCATCGCGATGTGATCCCAGGGCTTGCCGCCTGGCAGGCGACGCAATGGGATAATGTCTGGCCAATGACCGAGGATTTTCGCTTCACCCTTTCTGAAATCTATGTGCTGGCATCGGATGACAAATCCATGGTGGTTGTCGTGGCACCCTGGACCAGCACGGGCTTTCACCCGGATGGCAAGCGCTTTGATAGGCCTGGCCGCGCCACCATGATTTTCCATGGCAAGCCTGATGCGTGGCTATGCGTGCATTCCCATATGTCACTTAATCGCGGCGTGCCGCAATCAAGCCATGCCAATCGTCCCGTGAAGGCGCCCTAAATCCGCCGTTTTGAAAACGCATTTTGCATCGTCGCCGTGATCGGAGCTAACCCCATGCGTCGCGCCAGCCTAGCCCTTACGCTGATTGCCCCCGCTGCGCTTGCGGCGGAAATGCCGATCCGTGGCGTGACGCTTTCCTCCGCCGGCATTGCGCAGATTGAACGCGCCGGCGAAGTCGCTGCCAATCAGCCGGTCGTGTTTCGTGCCCCACTTGGCGATGTGGATGATCTGCTGCGATCGCTGATGATCCTCGATCCCGCCGGGCGTATTGAAGGCCTAAGTCTGCCGGGGCGAGATTTGTTGAATGAGGCCTTTCGCGGCCTACCGCTCCGCCCCGCAGATTTCGAAAACCGTGCAAGTTTGCTGAATGCCCTACGCGGTCAGGAAGCGGAAGCCGCCGGTGCGCGCGGGCGCATTGCTACGGCAGCGGAAACCGAAGCCGGGCTTACGCTTTCGCTGATTGGGCCGCGCGGTCTGCTTTCGGTACTGCTGAAGCCCGGCGATGAAGTCACGCTGACGGATCCCGCACTGGCTGCGCGCGTGGCACGCGCGGCGGAAGCGCTCGCGGCGGCGCGCAGTGATGATGAAAGGCGAATCGAAATCCGCCTGAGGTCTGATCGCGCGCGGCAGGTTGCGGTGATCTATATTGCTGGCGCGCCGCTTTGGAAGCCTTCCTATCGGCTGATGGCGCCGCCGCTTGGTGCAACGGGTGGCCAGGCGCGGTTGATGGGCTGGGCCGTGGTGGAAAATGCCTCGGGCAGTGATTGGGAAGATGTACGGATTTCGCTTATTTCAGATGAAGCCGCCGCTTTCCATCAGCCGATATTTGAACCCATCACCGTGCCGCGCCCTGAATTGCCGGTGCGCATTGCTGAAGCCATGCGCGTGCGGCCCGATACCGGCCCGATGCCAATGGTAGCGGCGGCAGCGCCAATGATGGAACCGCCGCCAGCACCAGCCCCTGCACCGCGCGCTGCGATGCGTGCGGAAGCGGCGCCCGCACCGCTCGCCGTGAATGTCGCGGCGGAAGCCGCTGCCGGGCGCGTGGCCTTCACCCTGGAACAACCCGTGACCATTCGCAGTGGCGAGACAGCCAACCTTCCCGTCCTTGATCTCAACCTACCCGCAGAACGGCTTTGGTGGGTGCAGGATCTGGCGGCGACGCGCCCTTTGCAGGCACTGCGCTTCCGCAACACGTCGAATCACGTGCTCCCTGATGGCCTGGTCACGGTTTTTGGCGGGCCGGATGCGCCAAGCTTTTTGGGCGATGCCGAATTGCGCGCACTGTCACCCGGCGATCAACGCCTGATCGCTTTTGCGCGTGATCGCGATCTGCGCCTGACCAGCCAAAGCAGCCACCGGGACGACATTACGCGCATCAGCCTTCGGCGTGGTTTCATCACCCTTGAGTCAAAACGCATCGAAGAAATCGCACTGACGATTGACCCGCGCGGCGCTAGTGGCGTGATGGTGATTGACCTGCCGCGCCGCCCCGGTGCAACACCGCGTTTCCCAGTGGCGGCGGAAGGTGATTTCGGCCTGCGACATGAAACGCAATTGGAAGCCGTGCCCAAAACCATCCGGCTTGGTTTTGAGCGGGACCAGCGCCAGGATTTGCCGCTCTGGGATCAGGGCCTTGGCGATCCACTTCTGTTGCAGCCGGCGCAATTTGATCTGGAAGCGTCGCTCCGCCGCCTTCCCGGCGGGCCGGGTTCGGTGGAACGGCTACAGGAAACCCTGGCACGCACCGGCGCCGATGTGCCGGGGCGTGAAGTACTCGCCACCACCATCATGGCGCTTCAGCAAATCCGCATTTTGCTCGATACCGCGCGGCTTGCGACGCGCGAAGCACGCTCAGCCGATCAGGCACTGGCCCGCGCCCGCCAGGCGGTGGAAGATCGCACCGGCGGGGAACAACAGGCCGCGCGTCAGCGGCTCAATACCGCGAGCCGAGAGGCTGAGGCGAAAGGCGCCGCATCAAGCCGCGCCTTTGAAGCCTGGCAGCGCGCAGTGATCGCGCTACTGCAACAGGGTAGCTAACTGCCTATTCCGGCTTCACGCCCGCAGCCCGCAACACGGCGGCGCTGCGGGCAAATTCTTCCCGCACATAAGCGCTGAACGCCGCGATGGTCGCATATTGCGGTTCAATCTCAATGCCGATGTCAACCAGGCGCGGCTTGATGCGTTCCATCGCCGCGTTGAAGGTGACATTCAGCGACTCCACAATGCCGCGCGGCGTTTGCGCGGGCGCGAAGGCGCCAATCCAGGCAGCACCGGACCATGCCGGCAGCCCGGCTTCGGTGGCGGAGGGAATCTCCGGCAGGCTTGCCACGCGCTGAGACCCTGAAATGGCAATCGGGCGCACCGTGCTGGCGCGGATATGGGAAGTGGCGGAAGCGGTCGGGTCCACCGCCATATGCGCTTCCCCCGAAATCACCGCCGCCATGGCGGGGCCGCCGCCACGATACTGCACCATCTGCATCTCAACACCTGGCAGCGCGGCGCGGAAGACTTCCGATGTCAAATGATTGGCGCTGCCAATCCCGGCGGAAGCGAAATTGATCTTCCCTGAATTGGCGCGCAGCCAAGTGATCAGGGATTGCATATCGGTGGCCGGAATATTGCGATTGATCACCAGCACCTGCGGAATGCGCCCCAAATGCGCAACGGGCGCGAAATCCGCAATCGGGTCAAAGGGCATCCGCGCCACCAGGCTTGGTGCAATCACATGCGCATTGGAATGGATCATGATGGTATAGCCATCCGGCGCGGATTTGGCCGCCGCTTCAGAACCAATCAGCCCCGCCGCTCCGCCAGCGCGGTTTTCAATCACGATATTCTGGCC
>CAMCZJ010000311.1 GCA_945886995.1 Asaia bogorensis | reverse complement strand
CCGAGTCGCCAAGTGCGCACACTTGGCTTGAAAATACCGCGTAGATTTTGGTCGCATTTTCCGAGTCGCCAAGTGCGCACACTTGGCTTGAAAATACCGCGTAGATTTTGGTCGCATTTTCCGAGTCGCCAAGTGCGCACACTTGGCTTGAAAATGCTCCAGCCATGAGCCTTACGGTCAGCGCCACTCCGCCGCCACTCGGCCCGCGCGCCGCCGCCGAATTGCGCGCGGCGTTTGAAGCTTTGGAGAGTCCCTCCCTCGCCGCGCGGCTTTCGGCAACGGTGGGCACGCCGATTGAAGCACTGACCGCGCGCCTGCCAGGCCCAATGCAAGGCGGGCTGCAAGGCGCGGTGCGTACGGCGCTGACCACGGCGATGGGGGCAGCGCTGCGGTCATCACCGGCGGCGAAGCCACCGGGCATATCCTCATCCTGGTTGCATCGCGGCTTGGCGGCGGCAACGGGTGCCGCGGGCGGTGCCTTTGGCTTGGCTGGAACGCTGGTGGAATTGCCGGTTTCCACCACAGTGCTGCTGCGCCAGATCGCGGCCATTGCGGCCGAGGAAGGTGAGGATTTGTCGCGCCCCGAAATCGCTGCCGAATGCCTAAAGATTTTTGCGTTAGGCGGGCGCGGGCGCGGCGATGACGCAGCTGAATCCGGCTATTTCGCGCTGCGTATCGCCTTGGCTGAGGCACTGAAGGGCAGCGTCGGCGCAAGCATTCTGCCCGGCTTCATTGCGGCCATTGCTGCGCGCTTTGTGGGCCCCGTGGGGCTGAAGCTTTCCGCCCAGGCTGCGCCCTTGATCGGGGCCGCCGCAGGGGCCGCGATCAACCTGGCCTTCCTGGAACATTTCCGGAGCGTCGCGCGCGGGCATTTTACGCTCAGGCGGCTGGAACGCGTGCATGGCGCGGCGCCGGTACGCGCGGCTTATGAGGCACTGGCGGCCAGTCGCGATGTGGCTTTTCTGAAAGCCTGAACGGTTGGGCGCTCTGCCCTAGGTGCAATCTTTAGAACATGCCCGCCGCGCCTTCGCGCAGCGGCCATGTCCTCAATAATCTTGGTCGCATTCTCTGGACTGCCAAGTGACACCACTTGGCCGGAGAATGCTCAGCCCGCGGCTTCTTCCGCCGCCATTTCGGCAGCCAATTCAGCTTCCAGGCTTTCGGCTTCAGCCGCTTGGCCCACAGCCTCACCACGCGCCTGCTTTTCCGCTTCTTCGCGGCTACGCGCCACATTCACCGAAACCGGGATCTGCACTTCCGGGTGCAATTCTACCTGCACCCTGCTGACACCAATGGCCTTGATGGGTTCACCCAGCAGCACCTGTTCGCGCGTCACGGTCAGCCCCGCTTCGGTGCAAGCCACGGCGATATCGCGCGATACAACGGAACCATAAAGGCTGCCGCTTTCGCCCGCCTGGCGGATGATGATCACGGAAAGCCCGGCCACACGTTCGGCCACACGCTCAGCCTCACCACGGCGCTTGATGTTGTCCGCTTCAAGCTGGGAGCGTTCGCGTTCGAAGCGCTCAAGATTTGCTTTGCTGGCGCGAATCGCCTTGCCGGTGGGCAGCAGGAAATTGCGCGCATAGCCAGGGCGCACCTTCACGCGCTCACCCATTTGGCCAAGCTTGTCCACGCGCTGCATCAGGATCAGGTCAATCATGTCATGCCTCCGGGCGGCTGATTGCGCCGCCCCCATTGTTCGAAAATGCCGAAGGCCGTAACCGCGATTGCGGCCGGCACGCTCAAGATCACAAGCCCAGCGTAGAAAACGCCAAGCATGAAGGGCCGGGCGGTGCGTCCGGCAGAACGCCGGTGCACCGCGGCAAGCCCCAGCAGGAAAAAGGGCAGCAACAGCACCACAAAAAGCGCGAAGGGCAGGCTGCTTTCGCCGCCCAAGCCGCTCAGCCAGATCAGCGCCGCCCCGGAAGGGAGAAACCCGTACCAGATGGGCAGGCGCGCCTCAGACCAGCGCGGCGTTGCGGCCAAAGCCAAGCCACGGCGCATCAGCACCGTTTGCGCGCCAATACCGCAAATGATCAGCGCCGCCACCATCCAGCCCGCCATGGCGGGGGCCATGATGCGGGCCAATTGCTCTACCGGCATGCCGGCATCCGCAATGCCCATGCGCGTCAGGCCCTGCTTGACGGAACCGATCAGCGCACCGTCGAACCCACCGGGCGTATCCGCCAGCAGCATCGCCACCAGCAGGATCACCAAAGCGGGCCAAATGCCGGTCAGCGCCAGGGGCACCGAAGCATCAAGCCGCCCGGCGCGCAGCCCCGTTGCGAGCATCAGCAGCGCGGGCAGCGCGAAGCCCAGCAGATAGATCAGCGCCGGCCATTCGCTTGCCAGCATCAGCACCATCACCGTGCCAACGCAGAGCGCGCCAAAGCCAGAGACGCTGCCAAAGCCAAGCCCAGCGGCGAAGATCGGCAGGGAAGTCAGCCAGAAAGCCGCAAAGCCCAGCGGTAACCCGCGCATGGCCCATAGCGCCGCGATGGCGGAAGCAATCCCACCAATCGCCGCCGCGAGCCAACGCGGATCATCCAATAGGCCGCGCCTGATTTCCATGGCTTGTCCCATGCCCTTTCGCCGAGGCGCTTTGCCTAATCTGCAATCACGTAAGGCAGCAGCGCCAGGAAGCGGGCACGCTTGATGGCCACCGCCAATTCGCGCTGCTTCTTGGCCGAAACCGCCGTGATGCGCGCCGGCACAATCTTGCCGCGTTCCGACAGGAAGCGGGACAGCAAGCGCACATCCTTATAATCAATTTTCGGCGCTCCATTACCACTGAAGGGGCAGGATTTGCGACGACGATAGAAAGGCCGACGGGCGCCCACAGCGGGGCGACGGGCGGCGGGCATCAGATCAGCATTGTCAGACATGGCTTATTCCTCACCACCCATAGACATATCCATTTCGTCTCGGCCACGGGCGCGGAATTCCTCGCGGTCATCGCCGCGGCCACCACGGCCAGACCCAAAGCGGCCCGCCGGGCGCGGGCCACGGAAGGATTTTTCACGGTCACGATCGTCACCGCCGCGCTTGGACATGACAGCGGAAGGCGCTTCTTCAATCGCTTCCACGCGCACGGTCAGAAGGCGGAGCACGTCTTCATTCAGGCCAAGCTGGCGTTCAGCTTCATTGAGCGCGGCAGGCGGCGTATCAAGGCCAAGAAGCATGTAATGCCCCTTGCGATTCTTCTTGATGCGGTAAGCAAGGCTGCGAAGGCCCCAGTATTCCCGCTTGCGGACTTCACCACCGCCCTCGCCCAGAGTCGCGGCGACCTGGTCGGCAATGGCTTCAACCTGCTGTTGCGTGATATCATTGCGTGCGATGAACACGCATTCGTAAAGCGGCATGTGATCTCCCTTTGGCTGGCTCAGCCCTGGCCCCGGGATGGGGCACGCATAAGGGCATAGCCGGGCGCGTGCCTCGCACCCGGCAGGGGAGGGGCGCGTAAAGCACGAAGGGGGGGCGGGGATCAAGCCCTGACTGTCGCGTCCTGGCACTTTATGCTTAGTAACAGCAAGAAAACGCGGGGAGCTTCCGGATGAATCGTCGCAGCAT
>CAMCZJ010000310.1 GCA_945886995.1 Asaia bogorensis | reverse complement strand
GCAGGCTAGGCGCTGTCAACGCGGAAGCGGTAGCGGGCGCTGATGGGGTGGCTGGGGCCGCTTGCGGCGCACTGCGGGGTGCGGCTTGCGGCGTGGCAGAAGCGGCGGGCTGCGCCGGCGCTGGGCTTAGCGGCGGCGCATTTCGCACGGCTTCCTGCGCGGCGCGTTCGGCCAATTGCGCGCGCAGCTGATCCACGCGGGGATTTTCAGCCTCCGGCGCCAGCCCACCTGAAGCCTGGCTGCGCGGGCCGCGATTACGGTCAAAAATCAGCTCATCCTGATTGGGCACCCGCAGCCCACCCGGATTATCGGGCCGCACCTTGATCGGGCGCGCATCCGCTTCAATCAGCGGCGCCTGCCGGGACCCACCGCGCGTGACCCCCCAAATCACCGCAGCCATCACGAAAGCCGCCACAAGCACGCTGCCCGCGATGATGATCATTCGCCAGGGTGGGCCATCGCCCCCCTTTCGGCCCAGCCTATAGGCTGGAACTGGAACTTCCCTCACGCCTATCCCCCGATCGGCGCTGGAATAGTCTCAGCGCATCTCCTCGACCGGCGTCACCCCCATGACGCCAAGGCCGGAACGAATAACGCTCGCCGTCGCTGCCACCAGTGCCAACCTTGCGGCTGTGGCGGCGGGTTCATCCTCACGGATGAAGCGAAGCGTCGAATCGTCGCGGCCTCGGTTCCACAATACATGAAAATCGGCGGCCAAGTCATGGAGAAAAAACGCAACTCGGTGCGGTTCCCGGGCCAAAGCGGCGGCTTCCACCACGCGCGGCCAGGAAATCAGGCGTCGGATCAGGTCCAATTCGGCCTTATCCCGCAAATTTTCCAGCGGCGCGGCGGCCAGTTTGGTCAGGCTGGGCTCACCCGCCTGGCGCAGCACAGAACGGCAACGCGCATGGGCGTATTGCACGTAAAACACCGGGTTTTCGCGGGTTTGCTCCACAACCTTATCCAGGTCGAATTCCATCTGCGCGTCGGATTTGCGCGTCAGCATAGTAAAGCGCACCGCATCGCGGCCCACTTCCTCGATCAAATCGCGGAGCGTCACGTAAGTCCCGGCGCGCTTGGACATGCGCACGGGCTCGCCGGCCTTCATCACATGCACAATCTGGCAGAGCACCACTTCAAGCGGCACGCGCCCATCGGATAGCGCCTTCACGGCAGCACCCATGCGCGAAACATAGCCGCCGTGATCCGCGCCCCAAACATCAATCAGCAGATCAAAACCGCGCTTGAGCTTATCCGCATGGCAGGCAATGTCATTGGCAAAATAGGTGTTGGATCCATCAGATTTCTTGAGCGGACGGTCCACATCATCGCCAAATTGCGTTGAGCGGAACAGCAATTGCGGGCGCGGTTCCCAATCATCCGGTGTCTTGCCCTTGGGTGGTTCCAAGACACCTTCATAAAGCAGGCCCTTTTTTTCTAGTTTGCGTATTACTTTGTCTGTTTCTCCGCGATTAATAAGCCGCTGTTCACTCAGAAATTTATCGTGCTTCACCCCAAGAAGTTCCAAATCAAATTTGACCTCTTTCATTAATTCATCAATCGTAAATTTTTTGATTTCTTCTAGCCATCCTTGTTGAGCATAAATTGGGTCGTGACCGGCTCCGCCCCAAAGACCCAGCTGTTTGGCTGATTGGGCGTCCATGTGCCGCAGAAGTGTTACGGGTCTAAATTTTTCGCCAAATTGCTCATAGAGCTTCTTCGCCACAGGGATCAGATAATCCCCACGATATTGAACAGTTCCCCTGAACATTGTTCCCAAAAATTGATCTTCGAAATGCTCAGCTGACTCCGAGAAATTGAGAATTTGTAGGTATCGCCAATAAGTTGCGATACTCAATGCTGCCACCTGCGCGCCCGCATCATTGACGTAGTATTCCTTGGTAACGGCAAAACCCGCCTTGCCGAGAAGATTGGCCAGCGCGTCCCCCACCACCGCGCCGCGGCAATGCCCGACATGCATCGGCCCCGTTGGATTGGCCGAGACATATTCCACATTGACGCGCCGCCCCGCGCCAATCGCGCTATCGCCATAGGCTTCACCAACGCCAAGCAAAAGCGCCACCTGCTCCGCCAGATAGCTTTCGCGCAGCCGCAGATTGACGAATCCCGGCCCCGCCGCTTCGGCGGCCTCAACCATCGGCAGCGCGCCGAGCTTCTCCACCAGCGCCGCGGCAATCTTGGCCGGCGGCAGGCGCGCGGGCTTGGCAATCACCAAGGCAGCATTGGTCGCCATATCGCCATGCGATGCATCACGCGGCGGTTCCACCTGCACGCGCGCCAGGATGTCAGCGGGCAGTTCAGGGTAAAGCGCCATCAGCGCCGCGCGCAGCTGGTCCGCCATGGCGGTGAAAACATTTTCGGTCATGGAACTCTCAGCCTGAAATATCGGGGTCGGTCATGCGCCGGTGTTCTTCCAGCGCGAAGCGGTCTGTCATGCCGGCGATATAATCGCAAACCACCAGCGCGGCCTTGGCGGAACCGGCTTCCCCCGCGCGGGCGCGCCAAAGCGGCGGCAGCATCGCCGGCCCGCCATGCAGCAGGCTGAACAGCACCTGCACCACGCGCTTCGATTTCGCCATGGTGCGATTGACGCGCCAATGCCGATACATGCGCTGGAACAGGAAGTCGCGGATAGCGAGGTTCGCGCGCGCCATTTCCTCAGAAAACACCACCATGGGCCGATCAGCCGCGCGAATATCGGCAACTGTCGCTGGTTTCAGCGCAGCCAGGCGGCGCGAAGCCTCCGCCGCCACATCGCCCACCATGCGGCTGATCACGCGCCGGATCATCTCGGGCGCCAGGCGTTCCAGCGGCGCATCCGGGGCCGCCGCCCGCGCGGCGGAAAGCGCCTCACCAATCACCGGCAGCGCGCCCACCTCATCCAAGGTGAAAAGCCCCGCGCGCAAGCCGTCATCCAAATCATGGTTGTTATAGGCGATATCATCGGCAATGGCGGCGATCTGCGCCTCGGCCGAGGCATAGCTCGTCAGCTCAAGCGCATGGCGGGCATCATATTCGGCGATATAGGGCGAAGGGCGGCGCAAAGGGCCGTTATGCTTGGCGAGCCCTTCCAGCGTTTCCCAGGTCAGGTTCAACCCTTCAAAAGCCGCATAACGCGTTTCCAAATGCGTGACGACGCGCAAAGACTGGGCATTGTGGTCAAACCCGCCATAGGGCTTCATCGCCGCATTCAGCGCATCTTCCCCGGCATGGCCGAAGGGCGGATGGCCCAGATCATGGGCCAGTGCCAGGGCTTCCGCCAAATCCTCATCCAGCGCGAGCAGCCGCGCGATGGACCGCGCGATTTGCGCGACTTCAATGGAATGGGTCAGGCGCGTGCGGAAATGATCGCCCTCATGATAAACAAAGACCTGAGTCTTGTATTGCAGGCGGCGAAAGGCAGTGGCATGGATGATGCGGTCCCGATCGCGCTGAAAGGGCGAACGCGCATCGGCGCCCGCTTCCTGGTACAGGCGCCCGCGCGACGTCTCAGGCAGCACCGCATAGGGGGCAAGGTTCATGCTCCCCCCTGCCCTTTGGGCTCATGTGTTGCGGCT
>CAMCZJ010000309.1 GCA_945886995.1 Asaia bogorensis | reverse complement strand
GATAAGCCCCAGGGCCTGCCAGTGCAGGGCGGCCCCGGCATTACGCGCCATGTGGATGGCATGCTGGATGCGCTCCGTTTTGGTTATGAAGAACGCCCGCGCCTGGTGCATCGGCTGGACAAGGACACATCGGGCGTTCTGATCCTGGGGCGTACAGCGGCGGCGGCTTCACGTCTGGCGGCAGCGTTTCGCGGGCGGGATGCGGAGAAAACCTATTGGGCCGTCGTGATTGGCCGCCCCCATCCGCTGGAAGGCCGCATTGATCTGCCGCTTGCCAAGCTTGGCGGGCAGCGCGGCGAACGCGTGGCCGGCGTGGCGGATGGTGAAGGCACGCGCGCCGTCACGCTGTATCGCGTGGTGGATTCCGCGCAGCGTCAGGCGGCTATGCTGGAATTGCGCCCGCTCACGGGCCGCACCCATCAATTACGCGTGCATTGCGCCGAGGCGCTAAAATGCCCGATCATGGGCGATGGCAAATATGGCGGCCAGACCGCGCATCTGGAAGGCTTCGGCAATACGCTGCATCTGCATGCACGGGCCTTGCGCCTGCCGCATCCGGAAGGTGGTACGCTGGAACTCGCCGCCCCCTTGCCAGCGCATATGAAGGATACCTTCGCCATGCTCGGCTTTGATCGCCCGAAGACCCCGCCATGTCGGCATCAGCGTTGAAACCCGCCCGGCGCTGGCCGCGCTATCTGGCGGGCGGCGTTGCGCTGCTTTTCCTGCTGCTGCTTGGCGGCATTTTCGCACTGCGCGCTGCCCTAGAATCAGGCCGCTTCACGCCGCGCATCAAGGCCGAGATTGAAGCCGCCACCGGCTACCGCGCCAGCATCGGCGGGCTTGGCCTGGCGCTTGGGTTGATCCCCAGGCTTGAATTGCGCGATCTCACGCTCAGCACCCCGGACGGCGCCGCGCCCGGGTTGGTGGCGCCAAGGCTGGCGGCGAGTATTTCGCTGCGCTCCCTGATTTCCGGCGGCATCGAAATCCCAAGCGTTGAGGCGGATGGGCTGCGGCTCAATCTGGACCCGGTGCTTTGGGCTTTGCCGACTGCCGAAAGGCCCACCCGGGACGCCACCGCGGCACCAGCGGCGCCAAGGCGCACTGCCAACATGCCGCAGATCGGGCTGGTCCGGCTGCGCGATGCGCATGTGGTCCTGCCGGGCAGCAAGGGGCAGGATATCGAAATCCCTTCGCTTGCCATCCGTGATATCAGCGCCACCAGCGCAAGCGATCTGGCGGCGGAATGGCGCTTCCAAGGCATCACCTTTACCCTTGCCGGGAAGGCCGGGCCGCTATTCGGCGCTGCCCCCGGGACGCTGCCGCCGCTGGGTGCCATCACGCTCCAGGCCGGCGCGGGTGATCTTGGCTGGCTGCTGCCAGGCCTAAGGCTTGAAGCGCTGGAATTGATCGCGCCACCAGACGGCGAGGCGAAGCTGACCGGCGCGCTGACCCGCGCCGGCAATACCGCGCGGCTTGAGGCGAATTTGGGCGAAATTGGCAAGCTGCTTTATGGCTTCACCGGGCCATTGCCGATGGAAGCCCGGCTTGCCTCAGGCGACGCCAGCATAACCCTGAAGGGCGCTGTGGCGCGCCCGCTGGAATTGGCGGATGGCCAATTCGACCTGACCGTGGATGTGCCGGATGCGGCGGGGCTTACCGGCTTTGCTGGCCTGCCCCCCGGCTTGCGTGGGGCGGCGCGGCTTGAATGGCGCGATCCGCAGAATATCAGCCTATCGCGCTTCCAACTCACCAGCCCTGCGCTGGCGGCGACTGCCACCCTCACGCTTGGCTTGGCAGGGCGGCCCAATCTGGCCGGGCGTATTGATGTCACACGGCTTGATCTGGACGCGCTGACATCAGCCCCCGCGCCAAGCCCGGCGCGCCCCGCACCTGCCGCCCCGGCGGCTTCGGCGGGGGATGGCCGGGTCATTCCCGATATCGCTCTGCCCGTCGCGCCGCTGATGGCGCTGGATGCCGAAATCGCCCTGGCGCTGCGGGGCATTACTTCCCGCAACCTGCCACAGCTGGCGCTGCAGACGAATCTCGGCCTCAGGAATGGCGCGCTGACACTTGCGCCATTCAACCTGACCATTCCGGCGGGGCGGCTTTCGGGGCAGATCACGGTGAATGCGGCAGCCAACCCCGCGCAATTTGGCCTCAGGCTGCGGTCCGAAGGCACAGGGCTTGACCTTGCGGCGTTGAGCGGCGCGCTGGATGGGCTTGGCCTGCGCGGTCAGGGCGAATTTGCGACTGATCTGCGCGGCGCCGGCGCCACTACCCGCGCCATTGCCGCCAGCCTGAATGGCGAGTTTGGGTTGGCCTTGGTCAATGGTCGGCTGGAACAGGGCTCCGTCATGGAGGCACTGAGCACAGTGCTGACCCTGCTTGCCCCAGGCACGCAAAGGCTTGGCGCGCTGGAACTCCGCTGCTTGGCGATTGCCTTCGGTGCGGAACAGGGCTTGGCACAAAGCCGCGCGCTTTTCTTGGATAGCGCCATCGGTCAGATCACAGGTCAGGCCAGCATCAATCTGCGCGATGAAAGCCTGGGCGGGCGGCTGAATACCAATCTGCGCGTTTTTGGGCTTGGGTTACGCGCGCCGGTCAATCTTGGCGGCACGCTGGCGGCACCGCGCATCGGCGTGGCGTCAGGGGCCGCGCTTGGCCAAACCGCGGCGGGGCTGCTGGCCGATACGCTGAGTGGGCGGTTTGCGACAGACCCGATCGGCAATCTGCTGGGCGGCAATGACCGCAACGCGGCAGCGGATTGCGCCGAGCCCTTGCGCATCGCGCGCCTTGGCGGGGATGGTGCCGCCCCCGCACAGCGCGCCGCGCCCGAAGCAGGGCAGGAAGCGCCCCGGCCTGCTGTGCCCGCATTGCCTTCACCGGTGCAGGATGTGTTGCGTGGCCTTGGGGGTATTCTGGGCGGCGGGCGGCGGTGATAGGCGTGGCGTTTCAGCCCTCCACCTCATCCAGCGAAAGCCCCAGCGCTTCCAGCCCCTCTTCCAGAATATCGCCGAGCATTTCGATACCGAGCAAATAGGTCGCAGGGTCACGCATATTGCGTTCCCGCGCCAGGCTGCGCGCTTCTTCCCAATCATCAGCCTCATAATCGCCGCGCCCAATCCAGGCGAGGGCGATCAGGGATGCCTGTTCATCTTCATTTAATTCACTGATGAAGGCGCGCAGCGCATCCTCATCCATGTTTTCATCATCTTCGGCGTCGAGGCCTTCTTCATCCTCATCCGCGCGGGAAATTGCACCGCTTTCCTCGCCTTCCTGAACGGCACGCGCCGCATCCACAATGGCGGCCACCGATTCCAGGCTGATGCCCAGTTCGAATTCCTCATCCTCATCATCACGTGCGGCCATGGCGCTTCTCCTGCCTGAATGAGCGCACTCAAGCACAGTCTCGCGGGGCTTTGCCAGCCCCGATTGGGTTGCAAATGCGTGTCAATGAAGGGCGGTTTTCAGCGCCGCGAAAGATCAACCAGCCCCGCGAAACCTTCTTCCGTGCCAAAGGCCAGATGCGCGCCGGAATCGCTCCAAGCCAGCGCTGAAACCGCGCCGCGCCCGGGGGCGGCTACGGGCATAATGCGCC
>CAMCZJ010000308.1 GCA_945886995.1 Asaia bogorensis | reverse complement strand
CCCCAATGCGCGATCAAGCCATAGCCGGCCAACACCCCGCGGCGGCGGGCTTGGCATTGTGGTGGCCTTCACGCTCGGCATGGGATTGCTCTATTGGCAGGCGGAATATGCGCGCCTGCCGGGGCCGCAATTTCTCGGCGTGATTGGTGCGGCGCTCGCCATTGCGGCGGTGTCCTTCTGGGATGATGCGCGGGATTTGCGCTTTGCACTGAAATTGGCGGCGCAGGCACTGGCCGCTTTGGTCGCGATTGGCAGCGGGCTTGAATTGCAGCGGATCGCGCTGCCGGGGCTTGGCCCGGTGGAACTTGGCGCGCTTGGGCCGTTGCTGACGCTGTTTTGGATTTTGGGCTGTACCAATGCGGTGAATTTCATGGATGGGCTGGATGGGTTGGTGGGGGGCACTGTGTTCCTCGCGCTGCTGATCCTTTGCATCATTGCTGGGCATCATGGCGGTTGGTTTGTCTATCTGGCGTCATTGATGCTGGCTGCGGGCTTGCTTGGCTTTCTGCCGTTCAATTTGCACCCGGCGCGGATTTTCATGGGCGATGTCGGCAGCCAATTCCTGGGCTTCATGGTGGCCATCCTGGCGGTGGCGGCAGCGCGCTTCGATGCGGCCGAGGTTTCCTTCATGCTGGTGCCGCTGCTGCTATTTGGCTTGTTCTTTGATGCGACTTTTACGCTCGCGCGCCGCGCTGCCATGGGACTGAACATCACCGCCGCGCATCGCACCCATTTATACCAAATGGCGCAGCGTAGCGGGCTTGAAGTGCGGCAAGTGGCGGCGGTGCATTGGGCGTTTGTGCTGGCCAATGGGCTGCTCGCCTGGGCGTTTCTGGGCCTTGATCCGGCGCATAAAGCGCTGGTTTTTCTAGCCGCCATCGGCCTGCAAGTGATCTGGCTGGTCTATGTGCGGGCCCGTATGGCGCGCAGCGGGCTTTCCTGGCGGGAGTGATTCACCGCTGTGGCGGACGCGCCGGGGCTCGGGCCGGTGGCTGGGGTTGCGCGCTTGGCCGCGGCGCATTGAGGCGTTGCGCATTGAGGCGTGGCGCATTGCTCGCAGCGCTACCCTGTTCCACGCGCTGCATTGGCCGTGCGGCGGGCCGCGGCGGTATTGGCGTTTGGCGATAGGCGACCGGGGCCGCGGTTTGGCGATTGGGCATGGCCGCCATTTGTTGCGGCGCGCCGCGCTGCTGCTGCGGCACCATCTGCGCCACGCGCGCATTGCTTTGCGCCACTGGGCGGGCAGCAGGGGCGCTACGCGGCGGCACAACAGCCGCGGCCATCACCGATGAAGCTGCGCGCGGCGCCACACCCATGCGCGAAAACCCCTGATCGAGCAGCGCGCCCATATGGCGATCCCGCTCCACCCAGGAAGAACCACCAAAAGTGGCCCCCACCAGCCGCACGCCATCGCGCTGCGCTGAGGTCACGATATTGAAGCCGGATGCGTTGATGAAACCGGTCTTGATGCCATCCGCGCCATCATAATCGCCGAGCATCCGGTTGTGATTGCGGATCTGCGCCCGGCCCCAGGCGAAATGCACTGTGCCGAAATAATGATAGCGATTGGGGAAATCAGTAAACAGCCGCCGCCCGAGAGTCGCCATATCCCGCGCCGTTGTCACCTGTTCCCAATCCGGCAGACCCGATGCGTTGCGAAAGCGCGTTTGCGTCATGCCAAGGCTCCGCGCGCGCATGGTCATTATTTGTGCGAAGCGCTCCTCAGACCCGCCAATATGCTCGCCCAGCGCGGCCGCCACGTCATTGGCGCTTTTGGTGATCAGCGCCAGGATTGCCTGTTCCACCGTCAGGCCACCGCCAGGCGGGATGCCAAGCTTGGAAGGTGGCTGGGAAGCAGCATTCTCGCTCATCACCACGCGGCTACCCAATTGCGTCTTGCCGTCGCGCAGCGCCTCAAACACCATATAGAGTGTCATCATTTTGGTGAGGGAAGCCGGGTAGCGCGGTTCATCCGCGCCGGCATCAATCAACACGGTCCCGGTGCGGGCTTCCATGACAATGGCGGAATAGCGCGCACTGCCGATTTGCGCTTCGGCGGCGCGCCAAGGCAGGGCGGCAAGCGCCAGCCCGAATACCGCCCCGACGAATCGACCGGCAAGGCCCCCCAGGCCTTGGCGACGAATCCCCATTCGAAAATCCCCCATTGGACCAAAGCTGCGACGCCTGGGCCCCGTATTCCCCTGAGCTTTTATATCCGATCAGACCCCACTCGTCCAGCAAAAAAAGACAAATTCTCATTTCCCTCAGAGGGTTAAGAAATGCGCTTGAGGTATAATCCGAAAGCCCTGGACCGAATGCCCAGCCAGAGGCGCCAAGAACTTTTGTGCAGTGCAAAAAAATCCTTGCAATCGCCCGGGCAGTAAGCGTAGAAGCTACCCATGTTGCAGCGCAGCAAATCTGCCCGGCCCTCCCGGCCGGTTCACAAAGCCCGGGTCGTTGTGCCCCGGTCAGGCAAGGAAAGGGTTGAGACAATGCCGGAAAGCAAAAGCCAGGTTGCGAGCAGGCTTGCGGCGGAAGCTGCGGAACAGGCTCAAAAAGTGATGAATGATGGTGCGGCGCAGGCCCGCGTAGCAATGGAGAATAGCGTGGAACAGATGACCAAGGGTGCCGAGGGCATCTTCAAGGCGGCGGAAGACGCCGCTGAATTCGGCCGTGGCAATGTGGAGGCCTTCACCAAGGCCGCCCAGACCTGGGCCTCGGGCTCTCAGGACCTCGCCCGCCAGTATATGGCGCTGGCGCAGGGCCTGACCGACCACGCCATGGAAGGCGCCAAGGCGCTGTCCGGCGTGAAAAGCGTGAATGAAGCAGCTGAGCTGCAGGCGAAGTTCGCCCAGGCCGCGCTGGAGAAGATGGTTGCCGAAGGCACCAAGCTTCAGGAAGCTTCCGTGAAGCTCGCCGAAAGCGCCTTCGCGCCCGTGAATGCGCGCATGACGATGGCGATGGAAAAGCTGGCGAAGCCGCTCGCGGCCTAATCTTGGGGCGGGGTTTTCCCCGTTCTTGGCTGAGTTACCCTCCCCCCTCCTCCCAACCGGGGGGTTAGCCAGCACGTAGCGTGATCCATACTCTTGGATCACGCTATTTTTTTGCCTGGTGCCTGGGCCAAGACGTTTGGCGTTTGCGCTGCCTTAAACGGGGGGCTCGTAGAAAAGATTATGCACTTAAGTGTAACTGGGGCTTCACCTTCGGCCATTCGCTCCATATCCTATAGGCGGCGCGGCGTGGTAGCCTGCCTTCTGAAAGACCGAAGCGAGAGCATGAGCGATCAGGATAAGCGCCCGAATGACGGGCAAGGTGGTGGTGAAGGGCCTCAGACGGGCATCGTCGTGAAGTCGCGCCCGCGGACCAAGAAGCCTGCCATGTACAAGGTATTGATGCTGAACGACGATTACACGCCGATGGAATTCGTCGTTCACGTCTTGGAGAGGTTTTTCCAGAAGAATCGAGAGGAGGCGACGCGCATCATGCTGCATGTGCATCGCCGTGGTGTCGGGGTCTGCGGTGTCTTCACTTATGAAATCGCGGAAACCAAGGTAACGCAGGTGATGGATCTGGCGCGCCAGAACCAACACCCGCTGCAA
>CAMCZJ010000307.1 GCA_945886995.1 Asaia bogorensis | reverse complement strand
GCGTGTTCACTGACCGCATTGGCATTGCAGCCCTGGGCACTCGCAAGCCTAATGCCCGCCGTGCGCAACACATCGCGGTCATATTGATCCGTCCCAGCGCTGGCGGATTGCACAAAGCGCAAGCGGGGTGAGAGCTTGGGCAAATCATTCCGCCAAAGCCCGGAACAGACCAGCACATCCGCGCCCGCAATCCGCGCATCCAGTTCATCGCGGCTCCGCACTTCAAAGAAATCAATCCCGGCACCACGCAGCGCAAAGCGATCGGCAAAGCGATAGGCGACATGGGCGAAGCAGATGGTCATATTCTCGCGCGGCGGCAGCATGGGTCTCTCCTGGTCTTGCTGGCCGAGACCCTGAAACGCCAAGGCCAATGGCGCAAGGGGTGGCGCTTGACGGCAGGGCCTTGGGGAAGCTTCCATCACAATGGGCCAGAACGGGACAAACCCGGCAGCAAAGCCCGATGGGAGGAAGCATCATGAAACGCATCATCACGGCCCTTGCCGCCTTGTTCCTGGGTCTTGCCCAGCCCGCAGCCGCGCAGGATTTCCCCAACCGCACCATAAACGTGATCGTGGTCTTTGCCCCCGGGGGTGCCACCGATGTGCTGGCGCGCATTGTGGCGGACCACATGATGAAAACGCTGAACCAGCGCGTGACGGTGGAAAATATCTCGGGCGCTGGCGGCACCATTGGCGGGGCGCGCGGCGCGCAAGCGGCACCGGATGGCTACACACTCACGGTCGGCAGCCTTGGCAGCCATTCGGCGGCGCCTTCAATTTATCGGTCCATCCAATATGACCCGCGCGAATTGCAGCCGATTGGGCTGATTGCCGGCACGCCGCTGTTTTTCGTGGTGCGCAATGGCTTCCCGGCGCAGACCATGCAGGAATTCCTGGCGCGAGTCCGCGCCAATCCAGGCCAGGTTTCCAATGCCAATGCCGGGATCGGTTCCACCAATCATTTGGCCTGTTCGCTGTTCGCGCATTTGACCGGCGCGCGGATGAATGAAGTCCCCTATCGCGGTGAGGGTCCAGCCTTGAATGATGTGGTAGCGCAGCAAGTGGATAGCGCCTGCCTGCTGGCCCCCGCCGCCGTACCTCAAATCCAGGCCGGCACCATGCGTGGCTTGCTGACAGCAGCGACCACCCGCAACCCCAATGCCCCTGGCGTGCCCTCAGCGCCCGAAGCCGGGGTGCCTGACTATATCTTCCAAGGCTGGAACGCGATTTTCGCCCCGCGTGGCACGCCCGCGCCCGTGGTGCAAAAGCTGGATGAGGCGTTGCGCGCCGCACTCAATGACCCTGCCATCCGCAAGCGCATTGAGGATTTGGGCTCCATCCCCGCAGCCACCGATCAGATGGGGCCGGAAGCGCTGGCGCGGTTGGTGCGGGCTGAGGTTGATCGCTGGGCGACGGTGGTGCGCGCTGCCGGCATTCAGCCGCAATAAGGTAACTCATGGTCGGGGCGAGAGGATTCGAACCTCCGACCTCCTGTACCCAAAACAGGCGCGCTAGCCAGGCTGCGCCACGCCCCGAACGCGGCGCACCCTATGGGCAGCGGCGGCGCGGGGCAAGCCTTGTATTATGGGGTGGTGCCGAAAATCCGCTGCAGCACGCGGTCGCCCACACGAATATTCAGCCGTTCCGCCGTACCAGCGGCCAATTCCAGCGTGGCGCGCACCGGACCATTGCTGGAAATGCTGGCCAGCGAATAGGGCACGGTGCGTTCCGCAATCCGGTGCACCCGCCCATCAGCGGCGATAAAGACCATGTCCAAGGATGTGATGGTATTGCGCATCCACATGGAACTTTCGCGCGGGGCGCCCCAATCGAATAGCATGCCCTCATCCGGTTTCACTTCCGGGCGGAACATCAGACCGATCATTTGCTGTTCCGGCTGAATGGCCATCTCAACCGTGAAGGGCAGGCGCCGGCCATCGCGGGTTTCAAACACCAAGGGCTCGGTCGGCAGGCGCGGCTGAGGGCGATCCACCCCCGGTTGCGCCAGGGCAGTGAAGGGTAGCAGGGCGGCAAGCGCCAGCAGGGAACGTCTTTGCATAAAGGGCTTCATGACACGGGATCAGGAAGCGCCTCAAGCGCAGCGGCCGCCGCGCGGCGCAGCACGGCGCGCACCACGCCGGGGCGGGGGGCATCGGCCAAAGTGCTGAACCAATGCTCTGGTGGGTTGCGCCCGGCGGCACGGTGGTAACTCAGGCCACGCAGGACCTGTTCCGCCGCCGCCGGCAGGCGTTCCGGCATGGCGTGGCCGTTCAATTCGCCCCATACCCCGGCCCAGCAGCGCGCGACACTCCAGGGGTTATAGCCACCGCCGCCCAGCACCATCAGCCTTGGTGCCAGGCCCTTCAGCGCGGCCACCACGGCGCGATGGGCATTGTTGGAAAGCCCAAGCCTGGATAGCGGGTCTTCTTCCAGCGCATCGGCGCCGCATTGCAGCATGATGGCAGCGGGCTTTAGGCGGCGCGCGATGGGCAAAATCGCCTCATGCAGCACCCAGGCCATTTCGCTGTCATTGAACCCTTTGGGCACCGGTATATTCGCAGCATGGCCCCCTGCCCGGTCACCGATCCCACCGGTGAAGGGCCAGCGCCCTTCCTCATGCACTGAAAGCGTGAAGACATGCGGGTCATCATGGAAGGCGTCCTGCACGCCATCGCCGTGATGCGCGTCAATATCCACATAAAGCAGTGGCGAAAGCCCCTGATCGCGCCACGCCAATAACCCCAGCGCCGCATCATTCACATAGCAAAAGCCGGCAGCGCGATCCGCCCGGCCATGATGCGTGCCACCGCCCGGCACATGCACCACGCCACCTTCAGCCGTCAGCCGCGCGGCCAGCATCACGCCCCCGGCGCTGGTGGCAGGGCGGCGGAAAACTTCGCGGTAAACCGGGTTGCCATCAGCGCCGATGCGGAAACGCTCCCGATCCTCGGCACTGACATTTTGGGTTTCTTCGGCGCGCATAAGGGCAGCGATGTAGTCCGCGCCATGGAAGCGTTGCAATTCTTCCGCCGTGGCGCGCGGGCTTTCGATGTATTGATCGGGCGCCACCCAACCAAGCGCGTGGATCAGATCAAGCGTTGTGGAAACCCGTGGGATCGCCAGCGGATGCTTCGGCCCATAGGTGGAGCCGCGATAGATTTCTGATCCAATCAACAAGGGTCGCATGGCAGGAATGGATTGGCGCGGCGACAGGGCTAACCCATCCCCACCGCGCCGAAAGGCGCGCGGGTCAATCCCAACCCACCGCGCCTGGCATTTCCTTCACCGGCTTGGCGGCCTTCAACTTCGCCAAATCCGGCACCGGGCGGCAGCGCAGCGGATCGCCCGCATAGGCTTCCTCAATCGCCGCCGCGACGCCCAGCACCAGCCGATCCCCCCCGCGCGGCCCCACCACTTGCAAGCCAAACGGCATGCCATTGCGATCCAGCCCCATCGGGATCGAAATCGCGGGATGGCCACAGAGCGTCGGGTAATAGGCGAGCGCCAACCAATGGAAGTAAGTCCGTGTCGGCTTGCCATCAATCTCGGCAGGGTAGAGTTCTTTCCATGGCCTGGGAGAAATGGTGATGGCCGGCGTGATCAGCACATCATGCGC
>CAMCZJ010000306.1 GCA_945886995.1 Asaia bogorensis | reverse complement strand
CTGGCCCGGCAACCCCTGTGATGCCGATGGATGAAAGCGCCACAACGGCCATCAGCAAGACCCAGCACCAACCGAGCAGACGATGGGCGCCACCGCCTTTGATCCGGATGAATTGCACCAGGCCAAGCACAATAGCCGCCAGCGCCGCTGCCACATGCGCCTGCACCAGCCATGGTGCAGCCAGTAGCGGCGCCAGACTCATCCGCAATAAGGCGGCTTATGGAGGCCCTTGGGCGAAAGGGTGAAAATCTCCACCCCGTTATCCGTCACCGCCACCATATGTTCGAATTGGGCGGATAGGGACCGGTCGCGCGTCACCGCGGTCCAGCCATCATCCAGGATTTTCACCTCGGGCCTTCCGGCATTCACCATGGGTTCGACGGTGAAGAACATGCCGGGCTTCAGCTTAGGCCCTTCGCCGGGGCGGCCGAAATGCAGCACATTGGGCGGTTCATGGAAGTGCCGGCCAATGCCATGGCCACAGAAATCCCGCACCACGCTGAAGCGGTGCTTTTCCACATGCACCTGAATGGCGTGCCCGATATCGCCCAGAGTCGCCCCGGGGCGGATCGCGGCGATGCCCTTCATCATGCCATCATAAGTCACATCCATCAGCAGCCTAGCCTTGGTGGATGCCTCACCGGCTGCATACATGCGGCTTGTATCGCCATGCCAGCCATCCAGGATGGCTGTGACGTCAATGTTGATGATGTCGCCATCGGCCAGCACGCGGTCCCCGGGAATGCCATGGCAGACCACGTGATTGACCGAAGTGCAGGAAGATTTCGTGTAGCCCCGATAGCCTAATGTGGCTGGAATGGCGCCGCGCTCCACCATGTAATCATGGCAGAGCTTATCAATCTCCCCGGTCGAAATCCCTGGGCGCACATGGGGCGTGATCATGTCCAAGGTTTCAGCCGCAAGCTTGCCCGCGCGGCGCATGCCGGCGAAATCCTCAGGCTTGTGGATGGTGATGCGGCGAGAATCGCCGCCTTGCTGCTCCATGGGGTCTCAAGGCTCGCGAAGGTTACCAGCGCAAAATGCGCTGTGGGGCGGCAGGATGCAAGACTTCACTGTGGTTTGCGGGCTTCCTCGCCCGTGCCGATTTCCGTCGAGCCCAAAGCATCCGCAAGCCGCGCCGTGGCACTGCCAGGTCGCGCGGGCTTTTGCTGGGTGGGGGCGGGCGCCCAACCGGTCAGCACCAAAAGCCTGAGCGGCAGGTCAATCTCGGCGTCCCCAAGCCGCGCCGCTGCCATAGGAAACAGCGCGCGCGGCGGCGTTCGCCCATCGCGCGCCAGCACGGCATTCGCCTCACCAGCCGCGCGGAGATCAGCGAAAATCCCGAAAGCGGATTTGTAGCGGAGCGCGATTTCCTCGGCATCCGCGACCGGCAGGGCAAAGCCCGCGCGCTGCAACAATGCGGCGCCATCGCGCAATTCCGGGAAGGGGGAGATGCGGGGCGATATGCCGCCGCGCAGCGCCGCCTCAGCGTCGGCCAGTGCTGAGCGCAGGGCGCCAAAGCTCGGCAGGCCGGGCAGGCTTGCCAGGAACAGCCCATCGGGGGCGAGTGCGCGCCTGATCTGGATCAGCGCCCCCGGCAGGTCATTCACCCAATGGAGAGAGAGGGAAGCGACAATCAGGTCGAAGGCGCCCTCTGCGAAGGGCAGGAATTCCTCATCGGCTGCCAGGGGCAGCCCGCCGCCTCGCGCAGCCATGGCGGGTGCGAGATCAGCCGAGACGATGAAGGGAATGCCCCGTGCTGCCAGTTTGGGTGCCACAAAGCCGCGCCCGCCCAAATCGAGCGCACGGGTGAAGCGGCGCGTCGTGTCATCCAGCCGATCAAGCAACCGATCCGCCGCATCATCCAGAATGGGCGCGACCTGATCCACACGCGCAGCGGCCCGTGCACGGCGGCGCGCGACAAGGGCTCGGTCAAAGACGCGCATTTGGTCGGTCATGGCGCCCCCGATGCACCCTGTTTCCCAAGGGCGCAAGACGGGTTAGGATTCAGGCCATATCGCCCTCAGGAGGAAAACCATGAACGCCACCGATGTGAAGGCTGCCCGCGCCGCCGCTGTCGCTTCCACCATTGACCGCATTCGCGCCATTGAACGGAGCCAAGGTGTCAGCCGATCCTCGCTTGAAGCCATCAAGGGTGAATTGATGGGGCTAGCCGCGCAGGAGCATTTATTCCCTTCCAGCGAATTCCCTCCGCCGCCGAATGGGGAGAAAGGCAGCTGCCGATATATGCTGCAGGAGGATGAGGGGAATTTGTTCGCGCTTTATCTGAATGCGCTCAATCCCGGCAATGAAACCAAGCCGCATGACCACACCACCTGGGCCTGCGTGGTGGCTGTGGATGGGCAGGAATTGAACAAGGTTTATGAACGCCTGGATGATGGGTCCGACCCCACGCGCTGCGAATTGCGCCTGCGGGAAGAAATCATGGTGGAACCTGGCCGCGGCATTGCGCTGATGGCGGAAGATATCCATTCCATCCACACCACGGGCAGCGTGCCGACACGGCATTTGCACATGTATGGCTTGGCTTTGGAAAAGCTGGATGACCGCAAGGCGTTTGATCCGGCGACCGGGGAAGTGAAGCCCTATAACAAGAATTTCATGGCACCGACTGCAACGCCGAAAGGCTGATACTGCGATGGCACGGGTGATTGATGCGGCCAGCCTGAAGGGCTGGATCCGCGATGGGCAGGAATTGGCCATTCTTGATGCGCGCGAAGATGGCGAATTTGGCCGTTCGCATCTTTTCTGGGCCAATCCTTGCGGGTTGTCGCGTATGGAACTCCGCGCCCGCGCCATACTGCCGCGACTTGCCACGCGCGTGGTTTGCGTGGATGGCGGGGAAGGGCTGGCGGAGCGCCTTGCGGCCTATCTGGAAGGGATGGGCTGCACGGGTGTGTCTGTGCTGCAAGGCGGCACGCCCGCTTGGGTTGCGGCGGGGTATGTCGCGTTTTCAGGTGTGAATGTGCCGTCCAAGGCT
Organism: Asaia bogorensis; assembly: GCA_945886995.1. GTDB lineage: Bacteria > Pseudomonadota > Alphaproteobacteria > Acetobacterales > Acetobacteraceae > Neoroseomonas > Neoroseomonas bogorensis_A. Next base: position 635 of record CAMCZJ010000306.1, on the reverse strand, counting down.
TTCGGTGAATGGGTGGAACATCACTATGAAACCCCCTCGGTTGATCCCGAGGAGCTGAAGGCGATGATGGATGCCGGCACCGATATGGTGATCCTGGATAGCCGCCCAATGGAAGAATTCAACCGCATGTCCATCCCGGGCGCGGTGGATGTGCCGGGCGGCGAATTGGTCTATCGCATCGGTGAATTCGTGAACCGGCCTGAAACGACGGTGGTGGTGAATTGCGCAGGGCGCACGCGGTCCATCATGGGCGCTGAGTCACTCCGCAGCGCCGGCATCCCGAATAAGGTCGTGGCGTTGCGCAATGGCACCATGGGCTGGGAATTGGCGGGCTTTGCGTGTGATCGCGGCAAGACCGCGAGCTTCCCGCAAGGCACGCCGAAGGGCGCGGCGGAAGCCTTCGCCCGCGCGGATGCTTTCGCCAAGCGCCATGGCGTTACCTTTGGCACGCGCGCTGATCTGGCGCGCTGGCAGGCGGATGCGTCGCGCAGCACCTATGTGCTGGATGTGCGCGACCCTGCGGAATATGCGGCGGGGCATATGCCGGGCAGCCGTTCAGCGCCCGGTGGGCAATTGGTGCAAGCCACCGATCAATGGGTCGCGGTGCGCCATGCGCGCATTGTGCTGGTGGATGA
>CAMCZJ010000305.1 GCA_945886995.1 Asaia bogorensis | reverse complement strand
GCAACCGCCGGTCCTTCCTTTTCCGCCCGGCCCAGGGAAAATAGCCTTCTATGGCCCGTATTGTCATGAAATTCGGCGGCACCTCAGTCGCTGATCTGGATCGTATCCGCAATGTCGCCGCCCGCGTGAAGCGAGAGGTGGATGCCGGCAACCAAGTGGCTGTCGTGGTTTCCGCCATGTCGGGTGTCACTAATCAGCTAGTGAAGTGGTGCCAGGACCTATCCCCGCTACATGATGCGCGCGAATATGACACGGTGGTCGCGACGGGGGAACAAGTGACAACCGGCCTGACCGCCATTGCGCTGCAAGCGATTGGCGTTGATGCGCGTTCCTGGCAGGGCTGGCAGGTGCCGATCATCACCGACCAGGCACATGGCAAGGCGCGGGTTGAATCCATTGATGGCGCTGCCTTGATTGAACGCATGCAGCAAGGCCAGGTGCCGGTCGTGGCGGGCTTTCAGGGCATTGACCCGAAACGCAACCGCATCACGACGCTCGGGCGTGGTGGTTCCGATCTTTCGGCGGTGGCCATCGCTGCTGCCGTCAAGGCGGATCGCTGTGATATCTATACCGATGTGGATGGCATCTATACGACCGATCCGCGCATTGTGCCGCGCGCCCGCAAGCTTGAGCGGATTTCCTATGAGGAAATGCTTGAACTCGCTTCCGTTGGCGCCAAGGTCTTGCAGACGCGCTCGGTTGAATTGGCGATGAAGCAGCGTGTGCGCGTGCAGGTGCTCTCCAGCTTTGAAGACAAGCCAGGTTCGCTCGTGGTTGATGAGGATGAAATCGTGGAACAGCCCGTCGTTTCCGGCATCGCCTATTCGCGCGATGACGCCAAGATAACGCTCCGCCGTGTGCCGGATAGGCCCGGTGTCGCCGCCGCCGTTTTTGGCGCGCTCGCGAAGGCCAATGTGAATGTGGACATGATCGTGCAGAATATCGGCGCCGATGGCAGCACGGACATGACATTCACCATCGGCAAGGTTGATCTGGCGCGCGCGCAGGATGTGCTGGAAAAAGCGCGCGGGGAGCTTGGCTATGAAGCGCTGCTCGCGGACCCGGATGTCACCAAAATAAGCGTGGTCGGCATTGGGATGCGGAGCCACGCCGGTGTGGCGACCACCATGTTCAAGGCGCTGTCGGAAAAGGGCATCAATATCCAGGTGATTTCCACCAGCGAAATCAAGGTAAGCGTGCTGGTTGGCGCTGACTACACGGAACTTGCGGTGCGCGCGCTGCATACGGCTTACGGTCTGGACGCGCCGGCATGACCATGCAGATGCAGGACGCCCTGGCGCAGCTTGATCGGTTGATGTCCCGTGGCGCGGCGTTTTTCGGCGCGCGCTATGCCATCATGGGTGGCGCCATGTCCTGGGTCAGTGAACGGCATTTGGTTTCCGCACTTTCCAATGCGGGCGCCTTTGGCGTGATTGCCTGCGGGGCGATGGAACCGCCGCGCCTAGCTGAGGAAATCGTGGGTACGCAGGCGCTGACAACCAAGCCCTTCGGCGTCAATCTGATCACCATGCATCCAAGGCTGGATCAGCTGGTGGATACCTGTCTGGCGGCCAAGGTTTCGCATATTGTTTTTGCCGGCGGCATTCCGCCCGGCACCGCCATCAAGAAGGCCAAGGATGGCGGGGCGAAGGTGGTGTGTTTTGCGCCGGCACTCGCGCTGGCCAAGCGCCTGATCCGCGCCGGGGCGGATGCGTTGGTGATTGAAGGCAGCGAAGCGGGCGGGCATATCGGGCCGGTTTCGCTGACCGTACTCGCGCAGGAAATCCTGCCCCATATCCGCGATGTGCCGGTTTTCGTGGCCGGCGGGATTGGGCGCGGTGAGGCGATCCTATCCTATCTTGAGATGGGCGCGGCGGGCGTGCAGCTTGGCACGCGCTTTGTGTGCGCGCGGGAATCCATCGCGCACGCCAATTTCAAACAGGCCTTCATCCGCGGCAATGCGCGCGATGCCATGCCGACCATCCAATTGGATGAAAACTTCCCCGTGATCCCGGTGCGCGCCCTGCAAAATCAAGGCACCAAGCGCTTCCTGGAACATCAGGCGGAGACCATTCGCCGCTTCCAATCCGGCGAACTGACCAAGGAAGCCGCGCAGCTTGATATCGAACATTTCTGGGCCGGGGCGCTGCGCCGAGCTGTCATTGATGGCGATGTCGAAAATGGGTCCCTCATGGCCGGGCAATCGGTTGGCATGGTCACACAGGAACAAACTGCCGCTGAAATCATCGCGGAATTGCGTGATCAGGCGGCGCAGGCGATGATGGCCCGTTCAGCCGCCGCCGCGTGAACCGCTGGAAACCCCATGAAGCGCTCTGCCCGTACCGAAAACTCGCCCCAGGAAGCCGCCCGCGTTGGTGAAGAACTGCGCGAGGCGCGGATCGCCCTTGGCGTGAGTGTGGAGGATGCGGCGTCCCAGCTTCGCATCAATAAGCGCTATTTGCAGGCGCTTGAGGAAGGGCGGGTCAAGGACCTGCCAGGTGCTGCCTATGCCGTTGGTTTCGTCAGGTCCTATGCTACCGCGCTTGGGCTGGATGCGGATGATGCGGTCAGGCGCTTTCGCGATATGTCCGGCACAGCGGTGACGAAATCGGGGGAATTGGTCTTCCCCGAACCCGTACCGCGCCGCGGCATCCCAACCGGTATTCTGGCGGCCATTGGGGTTGCCGTTGCGCTTGGCGGCTATATCACCTGGTATCAATGGAGCGGGCGTGGTGAGCGGGTGGTGGATAGCGTGCCCCCCTTGCCGCCCCGGTTGGAACGCGCCGCCGAAGCGCCTGCGGGCCGAGAGGCGCCTGCCGCGCCGGTTCTGGAACCGCCCGCGCCGGCCCTGGCGCCCGTTGCCGCCCCCCCGCCACCGCCCCCGCGCATAGACCCCGACAAGCCGCGTGTGGTGATCCGCGCCAAGGGCGAAAGCTGGGTGCAGGTTCGCGATAATCCGGGCAATCGGGTGCTGGTGGACCGCGTGCTGCGCGCTGGCGAGAGTATCGAGATTCCCAATCGGCCCGGCATTGTGCTGACCACGGGCAAGGCCGAAAATCTGGATATTCTGGTGGATGGGCAAGATGTTGACCCCTTCGGCGGACCCGGCGTGAAGCGCAACATTATGCTTGAGGCGGACCGCCTGAAGGCTGCTGCGGTACAGCCTGGCGCGCCGGCTTCAGTCCCAGCCCCGGCGCCGCGCCCGGCGCCTGCCACGCCCACGCCGCCAATGCCGCCGCGGCCCTAGGGCGGCTTGCGTTCACACGGGTTCACGCAACCCGTTCTATATCTTTGTTTTTCGAGCATCTTTACCCGTTCAGATACTTCCATCTGAACGGGAACTGACCTGACGCTTTTCAAGGCTTTCGGCGCGGCGAAAGCCCCGGCATAATCGCGGGACAAAACCAAGCTTGGGGTCCGCCGCATGTCCTATCGTCCCTATCAGAAGATCGAGCGCCGCAAATCCCGCCTGATCCATGTCGGGCGCGTGCCGGTGGGCGGCGATTCGCCGATTTCCGTGCAGACCATGACCAATACGCCGACCGAAGATGCCGCGGCGACGATTGCGCAAATCCGCCGCAGCGAATTGGCGGGCGTGGATATTGTGCGCGTGTCTTGCCCGACCGAGGAAGCGACCGCGGC
>CAMCZJ010000304.1 GCA_945886995.1 Asaia bogorensis | reverse complement strand
CTTTCCAGAATGGATTGCCCTTCGCGCGCCGGTTCACTCGCGGCGCGGGCAGCGCGGGCGGCATCTTCAAAGGCAAGGCGAAGCGCGGCTTCGGTTGGTGGTGCGGCGGTGGCGAAGCGGCTGAGTGCCGCGGGCGCATTGGGGAAGGCGGCAAGCGTCGGGCCAAGCGCCTGCCCGGCATCCAGCCGGGCGCGCAGCGCGGCGATGGCTTGAAGCCGATTGGCGCGGGCTTCAATGGCGGCGACGCGCGATTGCGCCGCTTCCAAAGCCTGCATCCGGGCGCCAAGGGCGGATTCAGCGCCAGCCAGCCGGCCTTCCAAAGCGGTGCCGGCGGCGGCAATGCGCTCGGCCTCCTGCTTTTCGGCTGCATCCAGCCGGGCGAGCAGGGCGCGCGCCAAATCCTCTGTCCGCCGCAGCGCTTCCGCATCCGCCGCTTGTAGGCGGGCGGCCAGCGCATCCTGCCGTTCGGTGATGCGATCAAGCCTTGTGGCGAGGGTTTCCGCTAAAGCGCGGGGGGCGAGGCCCGATACATCCAGGCTTGGCGCGGGGCGAGATTCCAGCGTGGCGAGGGTCTTTTCCAAACCCTCAAGCCGCGCAAGCAGCGGTGCCAGATCAGGCGCAGCGGTGGCGCGCGGGCGGGCTTCCAGCGCCGTGATGCGCGTTTCCAGCGGCGCGGGATTGAAGCCTGGGCGGGCTTCCAAAGCGGCGAGCCGCGCTTCGAGAGGGCCGAGATTCGCCAAGGGCGGCGCGTTGGGGCGGGGCGTGATCAGCAGCCAGGTTAGCGCCAGCACCAGTACCGCGCCGCCGGCGAAAAGCGGGAGCAGAAGGGGGTCAAGGCGGCGCTTGGCGGGGGGCGTGGGTGTGTCGCTCATGCGGAAGATCCTAGCACATCGGCGTGGCCAAGGCATGCGAGCAAAGCGGCATGATCTGGCCGCGCCGCAATGCGGATTTCTGCCCAGGGCAGCGCGCCAAGGGCAGTGGCGATGCGCGGGCTGAGCGCAAGGGCGATGATACGGTGTGCCGCATCCTGAAGCCCGGCAGCGCGGAGTAGCCGGATGGTTTCCTGTACCGAGCGTGGTGAGGTGAATAGGGCCGCGTGAATCCCACCATCGCGCAAGGCTTCGCGCGCTTCCTTGGGCAATTCAGCGCTGGGGCGCGCGGCATAGACAACGCGGCGGATCACGCGAAACCCCTTGGCGCGCAGCGCTTGTGCAAGATCAAGCGCATAGCCTTCACCAACAGCAAGGCAAAGCGCGCCATCCTGGGGCTTGAGTGTTGCACCAATCAGCGCCGCAAGGGCCAGGGCGTCCCCTGCTGCCGCTTGTACATCTGCAAAACCGCGCAAGCGGGCCTCAGCCGCGGTGGCTTCACCCACCGCAATGACGCGCAGTGCAGCAGGCAGCAAGGCGCGGGCGGCGGCGCGGCTGGTGATGACCAGCGCCTGGCAGCGCGGCGGTGTTTTGAAGGGGAGTGCCGCCAGCGTCAGCGCCGGGGCCAGCACCGGTTCCCAGCCGAGCGCGATGATCGCCCGCGCGGACTCCGCCGCGCCGGGTTCTGGGCGGGTAATGAGGATGGCGCGCGATGCGCGGGCGGCTTGGCGCGGCATGGGGGAAGACTACATCAATTGGCGCGGTGCGAAACGTGCCTTGTTCACGCCAGCCATTGCATGGCCCATCGCGCTTATGGAACAAGATGCACATGGAATTTTCCGTGCTGATCGTGACGCCGCCCAATTACACCCATGCCGAATGCTTTCGGGAAGTGGCGGAGACCATCAGCCATGGCTTGCAGGAACTTGGCCATGGCGCGCAGGTGACGACAGAAATGCGCCCGGGCACCCGCCATATTGTGTTGGGGCCGCATATCCTGCTGCATTCCCCGCTGCCGCTGCCCGCCGATTCCATCCTGTATAATTTGGAACAATTGCCTCTGCGCGACGAAGCCTGGGTGCGGCGCTATGCCGCGCTCCTTGGCCGATATGTGGTGTGGGATTATGCCGAGGAAAATCGCGCCATGCTTTCCCGATTGGGCATTGCGCGCGCGGCCTTGCTGCCGCTTTGCCATTACCCTGGCCTGGAGCGCATTCCGCAAAACATCAGCAAGGATATAGATATTCTTTTCATCGGCAGCCTGAATGAAAGGCGCCGCAGCATGCTCGGCCAAATGCAGCAGGCGGGCATGGCTGTCGTTTCGCTTTTCAACAAATATGGCGCGGAACGGGATAGTGCGATCGCGCGCGCCAAGATCATGCTCAATATGCATTTCTATGAGGCGCGTATTTTTGAAGCGGTGCGCGTGAGCTATTATTTGGCCAATGGCTTATGCGTGCTGTCCGAAGGCAGTGGCGATGCTGGGCTGGATGCCGAATGGGGTGCTGGGGTTTGCTTCGCGCCCTATCAGGATTTGGTAGAAAGGGCGCAGGCGCTGCTGGCGGATGAGGCGCTGCGCGCAGCCTATGGCCAGCATGGCCTTGCGCTGATGCGCCAAAGGCCGATCACGCCGGCGCTGGCGGCGGCCTTGGCAGGCTAGACCTGTCTATTCATCCCGTTGCGGGCGCGAGAGCAGCTGCGCCACGGCCTGTTGCACGGAAAGCTTGCCGCTGACCAATTCCGCCACCGCGGCGCAGATGGGGATTTCCACCCCAAGGCTGGCGGCGCGCGCCACCAAGGCGGGCGCGGTGGCGACACCTTCCGTGACGCCCTGCCGTGCGGCGAGAATATCCGCAAGGCTTTCGCCGCGCCCGAGTGCCATGCCAAGCGAGGTATTGCGGCTGCCCGGCCCCGTTGCGGTCAGCAACAAATCGCCCAGCCCTGAAAGCCCGGCGACCGTATCGGCCCGGCCCCCCAAGGCCAAAGCAAGGCGCGCAATTTCCGCGAGGCCACGTGTGATCAGCGCGGCGCGCGCATTCTCGCCAAGGCCCGCGCCCATCACCGCACCGGCTGCAATCGCGATCACATTCTTGGCGGCGCCGCCAATTTCCGCACCCACCGGGTCATCGCCGCCGTAAAGGCGGAACCCCGGGGAGCCAAGCCGCGCCACGCCAAGCGCGCGCAAGCCAGCATCATGGCTGGCGACCACGGCGGCGGCGGGCAGGCCGCGCGCGATTTCATGGGCGAAATTGGGGCCGCTTAACACGCCGGCAATGGCAGTGGGGTGCGTCGCGGCCAGGATTTCAAGCGGCAGCAACAGGCTGCCCGCTTCCACCCCCTTGGCACAAATCAGCACCGGGGCGGGCAGCGCCGGCAGGCTTTCTAGTACTGGGCGAAGCGCCTGGGCCGGCACCACCAGCAGGATCAGCGCGGCACCTGTAAGCGCTTCGGCGGCATCGGCGGTTATCGTGATACCAGCGGGCAAGGCTACCCCCGGCAGCAGGCGTTCATTGGTGCGGCTTTGCTGGATCAGCGCCGCGCGGGCCGGATCGCGTGCCCAGAGCATGGCGCGCTGGCCCGCGCGTTCCGCCTGGATGGCCAGCGCCGTGCCCCAGGCGCCGGCGCCCATGATGGCGATGTGGTCCTTCATGGCTTCAGCCATGTCACGGCGCTGCCTGCGCCTGGTTCATCAGCACCAAGGCCCTGGAGAAGCGCGGGCAGGATTTCCGCTGCTTCCTCGGCAAAGCCTTGCGGGGGGCCCGCCACAACCAGGCCGCTGCCGTTCAGCCTTTGCGGGTCGGT
>CAMCZJ010000303.1 GCA_945886995.1 Asaia bogorensis | reverse complement strand
GTCGCTGAACCGTGCGTCGGTTGGTTATGGCGGGGCGCCGATTTTGCAGCATTTATCGCTCAGGCTGGATCAGGAAGATCGCGTGGCGCTGCTGGGTGCGAATGGCAATGGCAAATCCACGCTGGCGAAGCTGTTGGCCGGGCGGCTTGGTGTGGCGGGCGGGGAGATGTTTCGCAATAACCGCCTGCGCGTTGGTTATTTCGCGCAGCACCAGGCGGAGGAATTGGATTTGGCCGGCACGCCGCTCAGCCACATGCAGGCCGCCCTGCCGAAGGCGACTGAAACCGCGTGCCGCGCGCAATTGGCGCGTTTCGGGCTGGATGCGGATAGGGCGGATACTCGGGTGGCGCAGCTTTCGGGTGGGGAAAAGGCGCGGCTGCTATTGTCGCTCACCACACGCGATGCGCCGCAAATGCTGATCCTGGATGAACCGACGAACCATCTGGATATTGATGCGCGTGATGCGCTGGTGAAGGCGCTCGCGGATTTTGAAGGCGCGGTGGTGCTGATCACGCATGATCCGCATTTGGTCGAGCTGGTGGCCGACAGGCTTTGGCTGGTGGCCGATGGCACGGTGACCAGTTTTGATGGCGATCTGGATGAATATCGCGCGCTATTGGCCGAACGTGCGCGCGGCACCGCGCCGCGCGGGGAGCCCGGCGGGATGCGGGCAGAAGCCCGGCGCGAAAGGGCGGAAAACCGCGCTGCCCTGCAACCCCTGCGTGCGCGGTTGAAGGCCGTGGAAGCCGCGCTGGAAAAGCTGGGGAAGGAGGGTGCCTTGATCGAAAAGCGGCTCGCGGACCCTGACACCTATACCCGCTTCAAGGCCGAGGATATCGCCTGGGCCAATACCCGCCGCGCCGCCATTGCCAAGGAAGTGGCGGGGTTGGAGGAGGAGTGGCTGGAGCTTTCGGCGAAGCTGGAGGAGGCCTGAAGTGGTGGCCGCGATTTACACAAAAGCGTCACGTTGCTAGGTATCGGTCCCTCTCAAGTCATTGCCCCCGCGCGGAGTTCCCCCGGCATGAAGATTGTTGCCTGCAACAGCAACCGCCCCCTGGCCGAAGCTGTGGCCGCCGCTTGCGGTATTGCGCTGACCAATGCGTCCATCCGGCGCTTCGCTGATTTGGAAGTTTTCGTCGAAATTCATGAAAATGTGCGTGGTGAGGATGTTTTTGTCATCCAATCCACTTCCTACCCCGCCAATGACAATCTGATGGAATTGCTGATCACGCTGGATGCGCTGAAGCGCGGCAGTGCGCGACGCATAACCGCAGTGATCCCCTATTTCGGCTATGCCAGGCAGGACCGGAAATCAGGCCCGCGCACACCAATCAGCGCGAAGCTGGTGGCGAACCTGATTACGGCGGCGGGCGCGAACCGCGTGCTGACCATGGATTTGCACGCGGCGCAGATTCAGGGGTTTTTCGATATTCCGGTGGATAATCTTTTTGCTGCCCCCCTTTATTCGCGTGACATTCAGGAACGCTATGCGGGGCGCGAATTGATGATCGTGTCCCCCGATGTGGGCGGGGTGGTGCGCGCGCGTGCCATTGCGGCGCGCTTGGGCGTGGATCTTGCCATCATTGATAAGCGCCGTCCACGCGCTGGCGTTTCCGAAGTGATGAATGTGATCGGTGAAGTGGAAGGTCGCGATTGCCTGCTGGTGGATGACATTGTCGATTCTGGCGGCACGCTTTGCAACGCGGCTGAAGCGCTGTTGAAGAATGGCGCGCGGTCCGTTGGCGTTTATGTGACGCATGGCGTGTTTTCGGGCGGTGCGGTGGCGCGGATTGGTGCCGCACCAGTTGAGATGATGACCGTGACGGATAGCATTCAGGCGACGGAAGCGGTGCGCGTTTCGCGCAATATCCGCCAGCTCACGATTGCGCCGCTGATTGCGGAAGCAATGAAGCGGATCAGTGAAGAAAGCTCGGTCTCCTCACTGTTCAATTAGAACAAATATCGGAAGGGGTTGCGATCATGAAACTGTTTTATGCGCCTGGGGCGTGTTCCATCGGCATCCATGTGATGCTGGAAGAAATTGGCGCGCCTTATGAAGCGGTGGCGGTCAATCTGCGTGAGGGTGCACAGTTCCAGCCTGGTTTTGTGGCGGTGAACCCGAAATCCAAGGTGCCGGCCCTGGAACGCGATGATGGGTCCGTGCTGACCGAATATCCGGCGATTGCCTTTTGGCTGGCATCGCGCTTTCCCTCGGCTGGCCTGATGCCATCGGGTACGGATGCGCAGGCGCGGGCTTTGGAAGCGACCGATTACTGCGTGGCCACCATGCATATGCAGGGTTTTTCGCGCATGTTCCGCCCGGCGAATTTCGCGCCGACGGAAGCGGATCATGAAGCGGTGAAGGCGCGTGGCGAGGAAATTTTCCAAAAGGGCCTTGGCGTGATGGACAAGGCGCTTGAGGGCCGCGAATGGCTCGCCGGCACCTATTCCTTCGCTGACACCGCGCTGTTCTATGTCAGCTTCTGGTGGGCGGCGCGTCTGAACAAGGCGCTTCCGGCCAATGTCGCGGCGCATTATGCGCGGATGAATGCACGCCCCGCCGTGCAGCGCACCATAAAGGCGGAAGGGCTTTCGTGAGCCTGAACCCGACACCCTTCTGGTTCCTCCGCCATGGGGAGACCGATTGGAACGCTGAGGGGCTGAGCCAAGGGCATACGGATATCCCCCTGAATGCGGTCGGGGTTTCCCAGGCGCAGCGTGCGGCCTTGGCGCTGGTGGATCGCGGGATCGTGACCATCATCGCCTCCCCGCTCAGCCGCGCGCTGCGTACGGCGGAAATTGTGGCGGAAGCGCTTTCGCTCCCGGTGGCGACCGATGCGGGGTTGATGGAAGTGGGCTTTGGCGTGGAAGAAGGCCAGCCCATGGGCGATTGGTATGATAGCTGGATCGAAGGCAGCTTCACGCCGGAAGGCGCGGAAAGCTTTCAGACGCTGCATGACCGCGCCGTGGCGGCGATAAACCGCGCTACGGCCAAGCAAGGCCCCGTTTTGGTGGTGGCGCATGGCGCGCTGTTTCGTGCACTGCGCCTCGCGCTTGGGCATGTGCCCAATGTGCGCACGCCCAATGCTCTGCCGCTTTGGTGCGAACCTCCGGCCTCGGGCCCGGTCTGGTCCATAACGCCGAGCCATTTGCCTTCGCTGGGCTGAAGCCTGGTCAGCTACCGCTCGGGCGGGCGAGGGTATCTAAGCCCAAAAGCCGATAGGCCGGGCACCAGCCGATCAGCGCGGTGGTGATGGGGACAAGCCCGATTGCCCCCCACCAGCCCAGCGGGCCCATGGCGCCAAGCGCAAGCAGCGCCAGCCCCGCCACAAGCCGCAAACCACGATCAATGTTGTTCATGTTGGTCGAAATCATATTGGCGCTCCTTATGCTGGCCCAATAAACCAGCCGGCGTGTGGATTTGCCTTGCGCCGTATCAATCCATCGCTTGCGCCCCTGCGCTTCATCCCCTAGAAGCCGCGACTGGCTTTGGCACCCCTGGAGGCCAAGCCTGTCCTGCAAGGATTTTGCAGCGGCATCAGAATTCAACCCGAAGGAGCACGGACAATGGTCCAAACTGTACGGATCGAAGCCGAAGCGCGCGGGCGGGCCGGTAAGGGGGCGGCACGCGCAACTCGGCGTGAGGGGCATGTCCCCGCTGTCATCTATGG
>CAMCZJ010000302.1 GCA_945886995.1 Asaia bogorensis | reverse complement strand
CCATAAACGCCGCCCTGCAAGCGGCAGATGGTTGGCACGCGCACGGCTTCAAAACGGTCCACCATGGCCTCAAAACTTGGCGCGCGGGCAGCGGCTTCCTTGTCCTCCGCGAAGCCGCCCAAATGAAAGCCGGCGCTGAAGGCCGGGCCAGTCGCGGCCAGGACAAGCACGCGGAGCGCCGGGTTCGCATCCACCTGTTCCAGATAGTCCATGATGCGGATGATATCGCCCGGTTCAATGCGATTACGGTGGCGGGAGCGATGCAGCCGGATGGTAGCGCGGCTGCCCGCAATCTCCAGGCTGGGCGGGTCCAGGCGGGTGTCTTCAGTCATGGCGTTCCTCTCAAACCAGGCGCAGTTTTTCAGATTTCGGCGGCCCGCGCCATGGGCAGGGCACTAAATGCAAGGGGGCGGTCAAGCCGCCCCCTTCCAGCATGGCGGGGTCATCCCCCGCCGCAACGCCAAAGCTGCTTCAGCCATCCACGCGGATGTTGTTGGCCTGGATAACCTGACGGAATTCTTCGCGGTGGCGCGCGAGGAAGGTGGTGAAATCAGCCGTATTGCGGAATTGCGGCTGGAAGCCGATTTGCGCAAGGCGGGCGCGCACTTCCTCAGTCGCCAGGGCCTTTTCAGTTTCGGCGGCCAGGCGTTCAATCACCGGGCGTGGCGTCGCGGCCGGCACCATATAGCCGCCGAAAGCGCCGGCATCGTAGCCCTCTACACCCGGCAGGCGGGCCAGCGGCATCAGGTCCGGCTGCAATTCCGTGCCATTTTGCAGCGTCACGCCCAGGGCGCGCACCGCACCTTGCCGGAACAGGGCCGAGGTTGCCACCAGGGTTTCAATTGCGAAATCCACCTGCCCTGCCGTCACCGCCGTCAGGCCCGGGCCGCTGCCCTGGAAGGGCACATGCAGCGCATCCAACTTGGCCTTGGACAGAAACATCAGCGTGATCAGATGCGCCGCCGCCCCAATGCCTGAAGTGGCATAGCTGTATTTGCCCGGTTCAGCGCGGACCTTTGCCACGAATTCCGCAGCATTCTGCGCCGGGAAGTCCTTGCGGACGATCAGCACGTAAGGGGAAATACCAATCTGCGCGACCGGGGCGAAATCCTTGGTCACGTCATAAGGCGTGCGCTGCACCAGCGGCGCCGTGGTGAAGGGGCCGGTTGAAGCGGCAAGTACCGTATAGCCATCTGGCGCGGCCTTGGCGACCAGATCGGTCCCGATCATGCCGCCGGCACCGGCGCGGTTTTCCGGCACAAAGGGCTGGCCCCAGTTTTCGGCGATTCTGGAAGCGGTCACGCGGGCCATAAGGTCTGTCGCTTGGCCGGGCGGCCACGGCACAATCAGCCGCAGCGGGCGGGACGGAAAGGCGCCCTGAGCATTGACAATGGCGGGGGCGGCAAGCCCGGCGGCAAGGCCGCTGGCACCCAGCAATAAGGAACGACGATCCATGTTCAGCGTGACCTCCTGTAAGGATTTTGGGGCATCACTGTGTGGTGATGGCCCCTTGGAGCGCTAACTGGATCACAAAACCGTAAAAAACAAGGCCAATCTGGCCAAAAAGGCCCCTTTCAGGCCGCCTTGGCCGGCAGGGATTTCATCGCCACGCGGAAGGCATCCAGGGTTTGCGCCACATCGGCGGCGGTATGGGCCAGCGACATGTAGAATTTGGCGTCCCCCTTCAGAATTCCCTTGGCGCGGAATACCCCATTCACGTGCTTCTGCGTGGCCAAATCCTGGCGGATGACGCTGCGATAGTCGCGGATATCACCCGTCGCATAGACCACATCGAATAAGGGCGGTTCACCCACCACCTGGGCGGGGATGCCGGCTTCATGGATCAGGCCCGTCAGCCCCTCCATCAGGTTGCGGCCAGTCGCGAAAATCGCCTCATAGGCGCCGGGTTCGCGCAGCACCGCCATGGTGGCAAGCCCAGCGACCGAGGCGACAGGGTTGCCGGAAAGCGTGCCGATCTGGGTCAGGAAACGGTCTTCACCAACTGTCGCGCGGTCAAACTGCGCCATGATGTCAGCCCGCCCACCAAGCGCCGCCAAGGGGAAGCCACCGCCGATGATCTTGCCCATGGTGCAGATATCGGGCGTCACGCCGTAATATTCCTGTGCGCCGCCATAGGCGAAGCGGAAACCTGTCACGACCTCATCAAAAATCAACGGAATGCCAAGCCGCGCGGTCACTTCACGGATCGCTTGCAAAAAGCCTGGCTTGGGTGGGATCAGGCGTTGGAAGGGTTCCAGGATCACGCCGCCAATTTCATCATGCCGCGCTTCAATCAACCGCACCGCCGCTTCAATGTCATTAAAGGGCGCGACCAGCACTTCACCGCGCACGCTTTCCGGAATGCCGGGCGTATCAGGCACCGCTTCCGGAAAATTGGCGAGCTTTTTGGGCGCCAGGCTCATCAGCCCCCAATCGCTCATGCCGTGATAGCCGCCTTCAAACTTCACAATCTTCGGGCGCTTGCGAAAAGCGCGTGCAAGCCGCATGGCGTAAAGATCAGCTTCCGAGCCTGAAGATACAAAGCGCACCTGTTCCACACAGGGCATGGCATCCACAATGGCAGCGGCAAGGCGAATGCCGTGTTCATTATTGGCGAAAAAGGTGGTGCCCTTTGGCACCTGCGCCAGCACGGCTTCCGTCACCTTCGGGTGGTTATGGCCGATATACATCGGGCCACTGCCAAGCAGGTAATCAATATATTCGCGCCCCGAAACATCCCACACATGGGCGCCACGGCCTTCACGCAAAATCACCTCAGCCGGGAAATTGCCGAAATGCCCACCGGGCAGCACGCGCTTGGCAAGAGCAAGCAATTCCTGTTCTTCGGCGGAAGGGGCGATGCTGGTCATGGCGCGGGTTCCTCGAGCGGTGTTTGAAGAAGGCTAGAACAGGCAGCGCCCGGGTGGAATGCCCTGCGGTGGCAGCTTGGGCGCTTTTCGGCGCTTTGGCTTCGTGCAAGGCTTTGGCGCCTTCAGTTCAGGAAAAGCGCCATGTCCATGACCTATCGGGTTGAGGCCTATAACCTCTCCCACGCATCGGAAAACCGTATTCATGATGATGCAACGGCGCAGCGCTTTGGCTTCACCGGCGGGCTGGTGCCGGGGGTGGAGGTTTTCGCTTATTGCTGCCACCTGCCATTGGAGACATGGGGCCGCGATTTCCTGCGCCGGGGGGGAATTTCGGCGGGCTTCCAAAAGCCGGTTTATGATGGGCGCATCGCGACCATCAGCGCGACGCCGGATAGGGATGGGCTTGTGCTCTCGGTCGAGAGCGAGGGGGTTGCCTGTGCCAGTGGTTTTGCGCGGCTGCCGGAAGCATCGCCCGCGCCGATTGTCTTGGCCGATTGGCAAGCCCCGTTACCGCCTAAGGCGCGCCCCAAAGCCAGCGAAGAAAGCCTGGCGCCAGGGCTTTGGCTTGGCACGCGCGGGTTGGAACTGACACAGCAGGTCATGGCCGATTATCTGCGCGATGTCCGCGAAACAGCGACGCTTTACGCCGAACAGGGCCTTGCCCATCCGGGCCTGATCTTGCGCATGTGCAATTGGTTGCTGACGCAGAATGTGGTGCTGGGGCCGTGGATTCATATTGCAAGCCAAGTTCGCTTTCATTCAGAAGCGCGCCTGGGTGAAACGCTGACCGCAAGCGGGCGCATCACC
>CAMCZJ010000301.1 GCA_945886995.1 Asaia bogorensis | reverse complement strand
GGGGCCATCCACCAGCGGGTCACCGCGCTTCACATAGTCGCCTTCCTGGACAGAGACGTGCTTGCCCTTGGGCACCAGGTATTCGCGCGGCACGGGCGGTTCATCACCCACCTGTTCCGGCACCACCAGAATGCGGCGCTTCGCCTTGTAGTCCTTGCCGAATTCCACGCGGCCATCAATTTCGCTGATGATCGCATGATCCTTCGGACGACGCGCTTCGAACAATTCAGCCACTCGCGGCAGACCGCCCGTAATGTCACGCGTCTTGGAGCTTTCACGCGGCAGGCGCGCCAGCACGTCACCGGCGGCGACGGTCGCGTTGTTTTCCACCGAGAGAATCGTACCCGGCGTCAGGAAGTAGATCGCTTCCGTGCCGTTTTCGCGCTTCACCACATTCCCGGCCTCATCACGCAGGATAAGGCGGGGGCGGAGATCAGCGGCCTTGCCGGGCGCCTTGTATTCCACGACTTCGCGGAATGAGAGGCCCGTGACTTCGTCCACACGATCAACCTGCGTCACATTTTCGATCAGGTCGGCGCATTCAACGCGGCCATTGCGTTCCGTGATGATCGGCAGCGTGAAGGGGTCCCATTCGGCCAGCTTCTGGCCGCGCGTGACCTGCACACCATCTTCCGCGATCAGGCGCGCACCATAAGGCACGCGCTGGCGGGACCGTTCACGCCCCTGCGCGTCGTACAACGCGATTTCGCAATTACGGCTCATCACAATCGGCTGGTTCTGGCTATTCGCCACCACCACGCGGTTGAGGATTTTGATGCTGCCTTCAGATGCGGCTTCGACCGCGCTTTGTTCCGCACCACGCTGCGCCGCACCACCGATATGGAAGGTGCGCATCGTCAGCTGCGTACCGGGCTCACCGATGGATTGCGCCGCGATCACACCAACCGCTTCACCGATATTGACCGGCGTGCCGCGGGCAAGGTCACGGCCGTAGCAGAGGCCGCAAACACCCTGGCGCGCATCGCAGGTCAGCACAGAGCGAATTTTCACCTGCTCCACGCCGGATTGTTCGATGCGCTCCGCCTGCACCTCATCAATCAGGTTGTTGCGCGCAACAATGATCTCGCCCGTTTCCGGATCAAACACATCTTCCTGCGCGGTACGGCCCAGGATACGCTCGGATAATGAGGACACCACTTCCGCGCCATCCATCGCCGCGCGCACCGAAAGCCCGCGTTCCGTGCCGCAATCCGGCTCCACAATGATGCAATCCTGCGCCACATCCACCAGACGCCGTGTCAGATAGCCTGAATTGGCGGTCTTGAGCGCGGTATCGGCCAAGCCTTTGCGGGCACCGTGGGTGGAGTTGAAATACTCCAGCACCGAAAGCCCTTCCTTGAAGTTGGCGATGATGGGCTGTTCGATGATTTCACCGGAAGGCTTCGCCATCAACCCGCGCATGCCGGCAAGCTGGCGCATCTGCGCGGGTGAACCGCGCGCACCGGAATGGCTCATCATCCAGACGCTATTGGTCGGCTTACCGATTTCCTGGCGCTGAATTTCCTTCATCATCGCGCCGGCCACCTCATCCGTGCAGCGCGACCAGGCATCAACCACCTTGTTGTAGCGTTCGCCGGCGGTGATCAGGCCATCCAGGTATTGCTGTTCGAATTCCTTGATCTCGGTCTTGGTGCGCTCAATCATGCCCTTCTTGTCGTCAGGCACCACCATATCGTTCTTGCCGAAGGAAATCCCCGCGCGCGCCGCGTGACGGAAGCCAAGCCCCATCAGACGGTCGGCGAAAATCACGCTCTCCTTCTGGCCGCAATGGCGATAAACGGCATCAATCACATCCGAGATATTCTTCTTCGTGAGCTGACGGTTCACCAGCGCATAAGGCAGCTGCGGGTGGGAGGGCAGCAGATCCGCAATCATCATGCGCCCAGGCGTGGTCAGCACCGTCGCCGGGCCGCCATTTTCAACGCCGATATCAACCCGCGCATGCACGGCTGAATGCGGCGCAATCAGCCCATTCGCCAGCGCCTGCTCAATCTCACGCAGGCCGCGGAAGATTTGCGGGCGGAATTTCAGCGCCTCAGTTTCTTCGGCCGTCAGGTTCTGGCCCGCCTTGGCGCCGGCACTGTGGATCAACGCGCGCACTTCCTCCACGCGCTTTTGCGCCACGCGGAATTCCGGCGTCTCCAGGCTCAGGTAATAGAGGCCCAACACAATATCCTGGCTCGGCACGATGATGGGCTTGCCATTCGCTGGGCTCAGGATGTTGTTGGTGGACATCATCAGGACGCGCGCTTCCAACTGCGCTTCCAGGCTCAGCGGCACATGGACCGCCATCTGGTCGCCGTCGAAATCCGCGTTGAAGGCGGTGCAGACCAGCGGATGAAGCTGAATCGCCTTGCCTTCAATCAGCACCGGTTCAAACGCCTGAATGCCCAAGCGGTGCAAGGTCGGCGCACGGTTCAGCAGCACCGGGTGTTCGCGGATAACCTCTTCCAGAATGTCCCAGACTTCGGGGCGTTCCTTTTCCACCATCCGCTTCGCAGCTTTGATGGTAGTGGCGTGACCGTATTTTTCGAGCTTCGAATAGATGAACGGCTTGAACAGCTCCAGCGCCATCTTCTTCGGCAAGCCGCATTGATGGAGCTTCAATTCCGGCCCCACCACAATCACCGAACGGCCAGAATAATCCACGCGCTTGCCGAGCAAGTTCTGGCGGAAACGCCCCTGCTTGCCTTTCAGCATATCGGAAAGCGACTTCAACGGGCGCTTATTCGCCCCCGTAATGGCGCGGCCACGCCGACCATTGTCAAACAGCGCATCCACCGATTCCTGCAGCATGCGCTTTTCATTGCGCACAATGATATCCGGCGCGCGCAATTCGATCAGCCGCTTCAGGCGGTTATTGCGGTTAATGACGCGGCGATAGAGGTCATTCAGATCGGACGTCGCAAAACGCCCGCCATCCAGCGGCACCAGCGGGCGGAGTTCCGGCGGAATGACCGGCACCACATCCAGGATCATCCATTGCGGATGGGCACCCGATTCCGCAAAGGCTTCCATCAGCTTCAGGCGCTTCACGAGCTTCTTGCGCTTGGCTTCCGATGTCGCGTCCTTCAAATCCGCGCGCAGCGTCACGGCTTCCTTCTGAAGCTCAATCCCGCCCAGCATCTGCTTCACGGCTTCCGCGCCAATACCGACACTGAAGGAATCCTCACCGAATTCATCCAGCTTCGCCTGATACTGGTCTTCATTCAGCAGCTGATGCAGCTTGAGGTCCGTGAGGCCGGGTTCCAGCACCACATAGCTTTCGAAATACAGAACCTTCTCAAGTTCCTTCAGCGACATATCCACCATCAGCCCCACGCGCGACGGCAGGGACTTCAGGAACCAGATATGCGCGACGGGGCTCGCCAATTCGATATGGCCCATGCGTTCGCGGCGCACCTTGGCCAGCGTCACTTCCACGCCGCATTTTTCGCAGATGATGCCGCGGAACTTCATCCGCTTATACTTGCCGCAGAGGCACTCATAATCCTTGATCGGGCCAAAGATCCGCGCACAGAAAAGCCCATCCCGCTCCGGCTTGAAGGTGCGGTAATTGATGGTTTCCGGCTTCTTGATCTCGCCATAGGACCAGGAGCGGATCTGCTCCGGGCTCGCCATGGTGATCTTGATCTGGTCAAACGTGACGGCCTGACCCGTCTG
>CAMCZJ010000300.1 GCA_945886995.1 Asaia bogorensis | reverse complement strand
ATCTTGCTTAGACTGTGGCGTTGAATTGTTTGAGCCAGGTACACGTTTTTTAATTTTATCAATTAAACTTTCTATTTTGTTGTTACCTTTGGCAATATGCAGTTTTAATAGGATGTCATGGGGCGCACGCGGGCTGCCTGCGCCAACCGCGGCCATACAGGGAAAACCCTCCGACAAAGCTTCACCGGTAATGATTTCGGCGCGCCCGCCATGGCGCCTGGCAAGCCCGGCAGCGGCTTCTGCCAGCTGCTCCGGCCCCAATTCAGCAGCGGGCGCGTTGATCAAATCTCGTGCCGAACAAATAGCTTCGGCCATCATCACCGCATTTTCGGTGCCAGCGGGCAGCACCAATTCAGCCGGCGCACGTTGCGCGTGCTTATGGCGCAACCAACGGTAAGCACCCAGATGCCAACCTAGTACAGCTTGCGAAGGATCAACCCCATCTCCCGCGAGATGCCAGCGACTCCCGGCAGGTAGCGCCCAGGGCGCACCGCCAAAATCCCATGGCGAGGCTTCCTTTCCAATGCCGACCACAGCGCCAACCAAACCATCAGCCCCAGGAATAAGTGCGAAGTCGCCGGGTTTGGCGCCGAAGCCCGAGGCACGCAGAAAGCTTGCTGACGCATCGGCAAGCGCCGCAAGAAACATCGGTAGCTGAGCCGCGTTGATCGCGTGCAACGGCAGGGAAGACATCCTCTCAGCTTGCTTGGCTTCGGCCATTCACCTCTCCGCTTCCGGTTTCGCCAAAGCGCGCGAATCGAACAGATGCTATTTCTGCGACTTCGCCAGACAAAGATCAATTCCGGAAATCGAAATATTTGCTTCGGTGTATACTGTTCCGGCAAAATAATTAATTAAACTACATCTGCTGAATAGCGTAGTTCGAGAAAAATTTATCTGTATTCCCATGATAAATATCCATTTACTTTTCCCGGTGATGATGGGAGCGCTCCACCGCCAGGGTCCGATCAGGTAAGAAGGAAGTCAGGCTATGCCGTCCAGCAAAAAAGACAATGCCCCTGCCGAATCGCAGCCGAACCCCCTGGGGCGCAGGCTATTGGTCTTGCATCTGGCCGCCACCCCAGCCCTTTTGGGCGCAGCGCGCAGCGCCACCGCCGAACCGCTTCAGCAAGCCCCGGCCATTCCCGTCGCCACGGATGCGGATCCCGGCGATGGTCCAGGACGCGGGCGTGGTCGCCCGCGCGGCACTGGCTTGACTGATTCCGACCCCGGTGATGGTCCGGGCAATGGCCGCGGTACACGGCGTGGCACGGGCCTGACCGATGCCGACCCCGGCGATGGCCCTGGCAATGGCCGCGGTGCCCGGCGCGGCACGGGTCTGACCGATGCCGATCCCGGCGATGGCCAAGGCAATGGGCGCGGCATGCAGCGCAAGGCCATGACCGATTCAGACCCGCGCGATGAAGCTGGCCGCGGCCGTCGCGGCACCTGAAGCACCGCATGAACGAAACCCTGGGCGAAGCTGCCTGGCGCTTGGCCTTTGGCGGCCTGTCGCCTGGGCAAGTCTTCGCGTTGCGTGAAGGCTCCGCATGGCGGCTTTTGCCAGGTGGGGCGGCGGATCGTTACGCGGGCCTGCTTTCCATCGCCGATCTTGATGCGTTTCTGCGCACCGATGCGGCGCGCCATCCGCGCGTGACCATGGCCGATGGGGGGCGCCAGGGCAGTGCGGCTATCCCACCTGATGAATATCTGCAAACCGAAGGTAGCCGCATTGATTTGCCCCGCCTGCTTGCCCGGCATGATGCTGGGGGCAGCCTGGTTATCTCGCAATTCCACGAATTTCATGCGCCGCTCGCGCAATTATGCCGGGGTTTGGAGAAGGTTTTCCTGCATCCGGTGCAGGCCAACATCTACCTGACGCCCCCCGGCGCGCAGGGCTTCCGCGTGCATTTTGATACGCATGACGTGCTGGTGATGCAGGTATCGGGTGCCAAATCCTGGCGCGTTTGGGATGACATCCCGTTTCCGTTGCCAAGCCGGGCCACGCCTTGGGCCAATAAACAAAGCCCTGCTGGGGTGCCGCATGCGCTCACGCTCAATCCAGGCGATGCGCTTTATCTGCCGCGCGGTGTCATGCATGAAGCCGCGGCGCAGACGGGCGATGCGCCATCGCTCCATATCACCCTCGGTTTCCTGGAAGCCTCTATCGCCGATATGCTGCGAGAGCTTCTGGAAATCTTGGAGGCAGAAAACCCTTCCCTGCGCGCCAGCATCCCTTCCTGGCGGCTCGCTGAACCGGATGGCACCGCCGCCATCGCCGCGCGGCTCGCGCCCGCACTTGCCGCGCTATCATCAGAAGCGGCGCTGGAACGGCTCGCCCTCGCCGCAATGGATCGGATCACGCGGGATCGGCTGCCACTTTCGCAGCGAAGCCTCGCGCATCGCCCGCCCGGCGCAGATGCAAAGCTCCGTCTGTCGGACGCCATGCATCACCATCTGGTGCCGCTGCCCGAAGGTGGCGGCGCGCTTCGCTGGTATGGGGGCGGGGAAAATCTGAACGCCACGGAATGCGCCTGGCTTACGCAATTGGCCGAAGGCGCCACGCCGGCCGGCTTGGGCGAAGGCGCCTTGGCCTTCTGTCAGCGCTTGGCGGCACTGGGGCTATTGGAGCCTTACTAAAAACGGCCTGAGTTACCCGCCGCCTTGCTCCCGCAGGATTTCCAATTCAAGCCAGCGGGTTTCAGCCTGCTGCAAACCGGCCTGCGCGACGCCAAGCGCGCTGGTCGCCTTGGCAAAGCCAGCGGCATCGCGCGCGTAAAACGCCGGATCGGCGATACGCTTTTCAAGTGCGGCGATTTCCGCCGCAAGCTTTTCCATCCGCGCCGGCAGGGTTTTCAATTCATGCTGTTCCACCGCGCCCAGGCCCTTTTTGCGCAGGGCTTGTTTGGCTAAAGCTGCCGCCTCTCGCTTCGCTGCCGGCGCCTGCTTTTCAGCCGCCCGCGCCCGCACGCCATGGCCGCGCTGCGCCACCATATCGCTATAGCCGCCGGCATATTCCTGCCAGCGCCCCGCCTCTTCAAAGGCAATCACGCTGGTGACGCATCGGTCGAGGAAATCGCGATCATGGCTCACCAGCAGCACCGTGCCGGCGTAATCCGCGATCAATTCCTGCAATAGATCAAGTGTTTCAAGGTCCAGATCATTGGTCGGTTCATCCAGCACAAGAAGATTCGATGGTTTGGCGAAGGCGCGCGCCAGCATCAGCCGGCCGCGTTCGCCGCCAGAAAGCGCGCCGAGCGGCGTGCGCGCCTGTTCCGGCGTGAACAGAAAATCCTTCATATAGCCCAGCACATGCCGCGGCGCGCCGCCGACATGCACCATATCGCCGCGCCCTTCGGTCAGCGCTTGCGCCAGCGTCACTGCGGGATCAAGCGCAGCGCGGCGCTGATCCAGGCCCACCATTTCAGTCCCAGCGCCGATCAAGACCTGCCCCGCATCCGGTGCCAGCGTACCGATCAGCATATTCAAAAGCGTTGTTTTGCCAGCACCATTGGGGCCCAGAATCCCCACGCGATCACCGCGCATGATGCGCGTCGAAAACCCCTGCATGATAGAACGGTCACCAAAGGATTTGCTGATATCATCGGCGACGATCACCAGATTGCCGGACCCGCCAGCCTCGGTCGCGGCCATGCTCACACGCCCGGGCGCGCTGCTGCGCTCTCGGC
>CAMCZJ010000299.1 GCA_945886995.1 Asaia bogorensis | reverse complement strand
TGCCCTGCTGAAGCGCCTGCCCGAAATGACGCCTCCCGCCCAGACACTTGGTCTGGCTGCGGCACGCGCGGTGCAATTGGCCGCACTATGTCGCGCCGGCGGGGATAGCTGCGCCGAAACTGCCGCCGCAAATCTTGATGCCATGCCGTCAGAGGAGAATGCGCGCCTTTGGCACGCGGCACTGATCGCCCTTGGCTGGCCGGATCCCAACGCGTGACACGCCCTTTACGCGTCAGCTTTGCCATTACCATCCTGACGGCCTTCACTATTGTATTCGTCCTTGCCCTTGGGGCTGTGGTGCTTGCATATCGGCAAACAGGGGCACGCGCTGCGCTGGCCGCGGCAGAGCGGAGCCTGGCGCAAGCGGCCGATACGGCAGCAGCAAGCACGCGCGCCCTGATCAGACCAGTCATGGCGCTTTCCGCTGTTCTGCCTGAATTCGCGCCTCTCACTGAGGGTCTCAATCCAGCCGCGAGCGATACCGCGGCCATGCTTGCATTGCTGATCCATGAACCCGCCATTCAAATTATATCGGTAGGCCTGCCGGATGACACCTTGCGCCAGGTGATGCGCGTCGGGGCCTTGGCGAAGGAATATGCCGATGGCGCACCTGCACAAAGCGCCTTTGCGCTGCGCGAGATTCTGCCCGGACAGACAAGCGAGAATTGGCATTTCCTTGATGCCGGATTGCAGCCCCTTGGTATGCTTGGGCGCGCAGCACGAAGCTTCATACCACGCCAGACGCAATGGTATTTGCAGGCGAGTGATGCTGCGGTGCATGTCTCCACGCTTTATGATCTCCCGTTGCTCGGTCGGCCCGGCATTTCGGTAAGCCGTCGCGTGCCTGGCTCTGGCGCTGTTGTAGCGTTGGACATGACGCTTGAAGGGCTGGTGGAATTCCTGGCCCGTCTGCGGACCACGCCGTCGAGTGTGCTTTTCCTTTTCACCCAGGACGGCATCATGATGGCGCATCAGCGGCCAGAGCTTGCCGTGCAACGCCTGGCGGATGGCCGCACCGCCTGGACAACGCTCATGGCCAGCCCCGATCCGCTCATTCAAACGATTTGGCGGGAATATGCGCAAGGCGCGCTGCGTGTTGGGCAGACGACGCAACTTTTGCCCGACGCAAGTCTTGTTTCAAGACTTGATTCGAGACTTGGGGCACAGCGCGGCGCTGACCCGATGATGCCAGCACCGACGGAAACCATGCTGGTACGGCTTGAATCGGTTGCGGAACTCGCGGGGCCAAATATGCTCGTTGCTGTGGCAGCCCCAATTGCCGATTTCACGCGACCCTTGGATATGGCCTTGAGTGAGGGCACGACCTGGGCGTTTTTCGCCTTGCTGCTTGGCCTTGCAGGCATCAGCACGCTTGCGTGGCGTATATCACGCCCCTTGTCGCAATTGGCACAAGAAGCAGATGCGATTGCGCGCCTTGATCTTGCTGCCCCCATCCAAGTGCGCAGCCACATCACGGAAATCGCACGACTGGCCAGCACCATGGATGGCATGAAATCAGCACTGCGCGTTTTTGGCGCTTATGTGCCGCGCAGCCTTGTGGCCAAGCTGATGGCTGAGGGTGATGCCGCAAAGCTGGGCGGCACGCGGCGCAGCATCAGTGTCATGTTCAGCGATGTCGAAGGCTTCACGACCCTGGCTGAAGACCTTCCGCCTGAGGAGCTGATGCACATTGCTTCCGCTTATTTCGAGGATCTCACGGCAGAATTGCTGCGCTGCCAAGCAACGATTGACAAGTATATTGGTGATGCCGTGATGGCGCTTTGGAATGCGCCGCAGGATGATCTTTCCCATGCCAGTAATGCCTGTGAGGCAGCGTTGCGCTCGCGGCTATTGACCGAGAGATTGTGCGAGCGATTTGCCGCGCGAGGTTGGCCCCGGCTGCATACCCGATTTGGCGTCCATACCGGAGACGCCATCGTGGGAAATGTCGGTTCATCTGATCGCATGTCCTATACAGCGATTGGCAGCATGGTGAACCTTGCCTCGCGATTGGAGGGCATGAATAAGGCCTATGGAACCCAGATCCTGATTTCCGAGGCGACACGACGCGCGGCCGGCCATGTCTTCGTGAGCCGGCCGGTTGATCTGGTACTCGTGAAGGGTTCCGCTCAGCCGGTTGAGCTGCATGAATTGCTCGGCTATCTTATTGTGGATCGTCCTGAGGATACGCCCTTGGTTGCCCACCCTCGCCTGGTTGCCGGGCTGGCTGCTTGGCGACGGATGATCAATGCCTATCGTGCCGGGCATTTTGACACAGCATCGGCGGCGCTTGCCGATGCCGATCTGCCGCCAGATGATCATCTCGGCCGGCTCTATGCCGAACGCATCAGCGCCCTACGCGCGGGTGCTCCCAAGGACTGGACACCCGTGACCCGCGCGATGATAAAATAACCTGATGACAGGGCCAGAACCACCGACCAGGAAGCGCATCAAGCTTGCGTTGCAAGGCGGCGGCGCCCATGGCGCCTTCACCTGGGGCGTGCTTGATCGGCTGCTGGGCGACCCGCGCCTTGAGGTTGAAGGCATTGTCGGGACGAGCGCCGGGGCGATGAATACCGCGCTGGTGGCGGATGGTTTGGCGGCAGGCGGGCCTGATCTTGCACGCCGCATGCTGACCGAATTTTGGAGCGGCGTAGGGAAGATGGCGGCAGCCGCGCCAGTTCAGCCCACGCCAATCGATCGGCTTTCCTCGCCAGGGACAATGCGCTTTTCACCGCTCTGGATGGCAACCGATGCGATGTTCAAGCTTTTCTCGCCCTATCAGCTCAATCCGCTCAACCAGAACCCTCTCCGGCAATTGCTGGACGATCTGGTTGACTTTCCGCGCCTTCGCAAGGCCGAGCGGCCAGCGGCCTTTGTCTGTGCAACCAATGTTCTGAACGGACGTCTTAAGGTTTTTGCTCGTCATGAAATGAGTGCGGCGGCGGTCATGGCCTCCGGCTGTCTGCCACAGCTGTTTCAAGCGGTTGAGGTGGATGGAGAACATTATTGGGATGGCGGTTATTCCGGAAATCCACCTATTTTTCCACTGATCTACATGGGCGGATGCCCAGATATCATCATCGTTCAGCTCAATCCCATCAATATCCCAGCGGTGCCACGCGACATGCGGGCGATCATGGATCGCATCAATACGCTCGCCTTCAATTCATCATTGATGCGGGAAATGCGGATGATCCACTTCGTCACCCAGTTGATTGATCGCGGTGATCTTGACGGGGGGAAGTATCTGCGACTTTTCATTCATTGCATTGATGCCGAGGAACAGCTCGCGGGACTCGACCCATCCTCAAAGCTCAATGCTGCGCCGGATTTTTTGGCTCATCTTTTTGAACTAGGGGTCGCCCGAGCCGAGGCGTTTCTCACCTTACATTTTGATGCCATCGGAGTTGCATCATCTACGGATATAGAGGCGAAGTTTTGTTGACCTTGCCCTTTTCGCCAAGTGCTGCAACAAAAATGTCATTGATATACATGCTTTCAAAACCACGAATTGTTGAATAAACTCAGAAGCGAGAGTGAACGGGCGTCACGCGGCTACCAAGTCGGATAGGCGGCGCTTTAATCCCAGCTTGAGGTGCTTTTTTGAGATGAAGAAGGAGTAAGAACATGTCGCAGGAAAATAGCGAAGCGGAACCAAAATCCTGGCTTCAACTCGCGATCGAGGATGATCT
>CAMCZJ010000298.1 GCA_945886995.1 Asaia bogorensis | reverse complement strand
AGCATGGCGGCATGGGCTAGGCTGCCTTGGATATCCTGGCGCCACATCTTGCGATCAAACCCGATCGAGGCATTGATGGCGGCCATGATGGCCGAGGGGCCTTCGGCGAAACGTCCGCCCCATTGCTGGTTCGCGCTGCTGCTGCTCATGCGAAGGGAGTGTCTTTCGTGCCTGTTTTGAACCGCCGTTCCGCGATGTTCTGCGCCCCGGCCTTGCTTGGGGCGACCCTACTCGCGCCCGGTCTGTCGCGGCAAGGGTGGGCGGCCAAGGGGCTTGAGAAACTGCGCGAAGCGGCCAACCCGGCGCCCGCGGCGGCGATTACCTTCACCGACGCCGATGGCAAGGAAACCACGCTGGCCGATTTCGCCGGGCAGGGGCTGGTGGTCAATCTCTGGGCCACCTGGTGCCCGCCCTGTGTGGCGGAAATGCCCGCGCTGGACCGCCTGCAAGCCATGCTGCGGGCGGAACGCATCACGGTGCTGGCGCTTTCATCCGATCGCGGCGGGCGGGCGCAGGTGGAGCCCTTTTATCAAAGGCTTGGTTTGAAAGAGCTCGCCATCTGGCTCGACCCACGCGGGGCTGCGGCGCGCGCCTTGGGGGCAAGGGGCCTGCCGACCACGGTGATAATTGACCGGGCGGGGCGGGAAGTGGCGCGGCTGGAAGGCGAAGCGGCCTGGGATGCGCCGGAATTGGTGGCGGCGGTCAGGCGGTTGGTTGGGTAACCCTTCAAGCGCGCGGCGCGGCATGTAATGCTGGTGGCGAAGCAACAGGAAGCCAAACCATGCGCCTTGCGGTGATTTCCGATATCCATGGCAATATCGCCGCCCTGGAAGCGGCCCTGGATGATATCGCCCGGCGCGGCATCACCAACATCATCTGCCTTGGCGATTGCGCTTCCGGCATGTGCTGGCCGGGGGAGACCACGCGCCTGCTGATGGACAAAAACATCCCCACCATCCGCGGCAATCATGATCGTTGGCTGACGGACCGCGTCGCGGAAGGGCTGAAGGGCCAGGATGGCTTTGCCTTTCAGGAAACCACCGCCGATCAGCGCGCCTGGCTTTACGCATTGCCCGAAAGCCTGACGCCCGCGCCCGGCGTCCTGGCCTGCCATGGCACGCCATCATCTGATGTGCGCAACCTTTTGGAAGACCCGCGCCACGGTATTCTGGTGCCATCGCCGCTTTCTGCCATTCGCGATAGGCTTGGCGAGGATGGCATGGCAGCGCGCGTCGTGCTGTGCGGCCATAGCCATCAATCGAGCATCATCCATATGCCGGGCGATGGCCCCTTGGTGGTCAATCCCGGCAGCCTTGGCCTGCCCGGCTTTCGCGTGACGCGGGGCGATCATCCGCACCGTGCGGAGGCACGTTCACCGCATGCGCGCTACGCCATTATTCACGCGGCGGAAGGTGCCAAGCCGATGGCGGAGCTGATCTCCCTAGTCTATGACTGGGAAAGCGCCGCGCAGCGGGCAGAGGAAGTGGGCGCCAATCACGCCTGGCCGCATGTGCTGCGGACAGGTTATTTGCCGGAATCGCTGGAAGAATAGCGGCTGCGCGGCGCTTCAAATCCGCCCGAAGCGCCGCAGCGCGGCTTCCAATTCAATTGCGCGTCTTTCGAGGCTTTGTACTTGCTCGGTGGAAGGCCCTCCAGCGCGTGAAGCTGCGGCGCGGCGTTCGAGCTCAAGCGCATCAAGTTCGGATTGCAGCCGCGCGGCTTGTGCTGCCGCTACGGGTTGCACAGCCGGGGCGGAAGGAGGCGCGGGAATAGGCCGCAATGGCACTGTCCGCAGCAAATCGCGCTGGGCTGGCGTCATGGCCGCCATAGAAGCGCCGATACGGGGCGTCTGCCCCATCTGGAACCCCTGCGGCACCGTCATCTGCCCATTTGCCACAAGACGCTCAAACGTCAGCCTATGAGGTTGTGTCATGCGGTTTTGGGTGTAGGCGTCCAATAGTCCTTGCGGCGCCTCAATGGCAGTTGCCCCGCCCTCCAGTGGCGCGCGGGTCTCGGTCGGGCCAATGTTCTCGCCCATCAACCCCGCGCCACGCGGGAGCATAATGTTGCCGGCCCGGACTTCCTGTTCAAAAGTTGCCGCGTCTTCCGCCGTCATGCGACCAGCGCGATACGCCTCAAAGGCGCGCATGACCGGCGAATCTGTTCGATTGGCTTCCCCAAAGGTGGCTAGAACATTCTCATACCGGACGCGCTGCGCCGGCGTTTCAGCATCAGCCGCCGCAATCTGCCCCGGAGGCGGTTGCATTGCCTCCCGCAAGATGCGCTGATTTTCTTCAATCAGCGTGCGAGCGCCCCGTCCTGCATCTGGTTCCGCGCGTGTTGCCCTTAGCCGCTCCAAGGCCGCGCGTTGTTCAACGAGGCTTTGTTCCAGCGCAGCAAGCCGTTGTTGAAGATCGTGCTCGGTCGTCCTATTTTCTGCGGCTACAGCCATGCCCGCACCGGCGCGATTATCAGGTAGCCGGCTGCCGTGCATATCTCCAACACTTGCAGGGAGCGCGGCGCGGCTTGAAGGCCTATCGCTTCGGGTGAGTTCAGTGTTCGCCCCCGAACACGCGGCAAGGGTCAGAAGAAAGCCTGTAGCAACGATATTTTTCTGCCTTACCCTGGACACTCAAATCCGCCCAAACCGCTGCAACGCCGCATCCAATTCGCCCGCGCGTCTTTCAATGCTTTGCACCTGATCCGCTGATGGCCCACCGGCCTGCGCGGCGGCGGCGCGGCGGTCGCGTTCCAGCGTATCCAATTCCGATTGCAGCCGCGCACCTTCCGCCGTTGCTGCCGGGTTCTGCGCGCGTTCGGCGCGCAGCCGATCGAGCGTGGCGCGTTGCTGCGCCAAATCGCGCTGCAACCGCGCCAGACGCTGTTCTGAAGCACGCACCGCCGCCCCGCTGCGCGCAGCTTCGGCTTGCGCTGCCGTATTGCGTTCGGCGGCCATAAGCGCCGCGCGTTCTTGCAGCGCGGCGGCGCTTTCCAACTGTTGCGCACCGCGCACATCTTCACCGCTCACGGCGGCGCCAATGCCGGTGAAAAAGCCGCGTTCGGAAGCAGGGCCAGCGCCCGCGCCGGCACAACCTGCCAACAGCAAAAGCGGCGCGATGGTGCGAAAGGATTTCAGCTTCATGGCGGATCAGCCCGTCGGCACGCGGCGGAGTGCGGATTCCAGATTATCCGCAGCCGCTTCCAGCCGGCGCTGCGCCTGATCAATCTTCGCTTCTTCATTCATCAATTGCGGCACTTGCCGAGAGCTTGCCACCAGGCGCTGGCGTGCCTCACGCGCTTCGCCCGCGGTTTTGCGCATCAGCTCCGCATCCTGGCGCATGGTTTCGGTCTCTGCCCGGTATTGCGCGGCGGTGATTTGCCCGGCGCGATATTGCCGATCAAGCTGGGCAAGCCGCTGCTGATTCTGCTTCGCCACGGTTTCGGAAGCCGCAGCGGTATTGTTCAGATTATTGGCGACTTGCTGTGCGGATTGGATGCGCTGGGAAGCATTCGCTTCGCGATTTTCAAAGCCAAGATTGCGTTCCGCCACCGCCATGCCAGCGGCCAGCCCAACCAACGCGCCAATGCCTGCGCCGATCAGCGCATTCTGCCCGCTATTGCCTCGACCGAAAGCGGCGGCACCTGCGGCACCTGTCGCGGCGCCGGCCAAGGCACCCGTCGCGGCGGTTTGGTTCCAGCGTTGCGATTG
>CAMCZJ010000297.1 GCA_945886995.1 Asaia bogorensis | reverse complement strand
CGATATCATGGAAGACCGCATCCATGGCGCGGCGGGGGCTTCCGTAGTCATCGAAGAATGCCTGGTAGGTGAGGAGATCAGCTTCTTCGCGCTGTGTGATGGCACCACCGCTTTGCCGCTGGGTGCCGCGCAGGACCATAAGCGCGTGGGGGATGGCGATACCGGCCCCAATACTGGCGGCATGGGTGCTTACTCGCCACCGCCGATTTTCACTGAGGCACTTCAGCAGGATGTCATGGCGCGCATCATCCGCCCGGTACTGGCCGAAATGGCGCGGCGCGGTGCGCCCTTCAAAGGCGTGCTTTTTGCGGGGCTGATGATCACGGCCCAAGGCCCGAAGCTGATTGAATTCAATGTGCGCTTTGGCGATCCGGAATGCCAGGTGATGATGCTGCGCTTGAAATCCGATCTGCTGCCGGCTTTGCTCGCGGCATGTGACGGCGAATTGGCGCGGTTTGATCTCCGCTGGGAAGCGCTGCATGCCATGGTGGTGGTGATGGCGGCGCAGGGTTATCCGGGCAGCTATGCCAAGGGCAGCGAAATCAGCGGCCTGGAAGCCGCCGGCCAGGTGCCTGATGTGCAGGTTTTCCATGCCGGCACGGCGCGGCGCGAGGATGGCGCGCTGATCGCAACCGGCGGGCGCGTGCTGGGTATCTCGGCTACCGGCAAGACGCTGCGCGAAGCACGCGATGCCGCCTATGCCGCTGTGGATCGGCTGGATTGGCCGGGCGGCTTTTGCCGGCAGGATATTGGTTGGCGCGCCTTAAAATAATGACCCTTGCCGACTCGGGGCGCTTCCGGCCATGGAAGCCCTGTGTTGAACCTCATCAAACTCTCTGTCGGTCCCAAGGATGTCGCCGCGCTGGCGGCCTTGCAGGCTGTGCGCCTGAAGGAAGACCCGCCGCTCCGCGCCTGGACGCGCATGTTCCCCAAACGTGTTGAGGAACTCTGCAATGGTGGCTCCATCTATTGGGTGATTGGGGGTTTTATCCGCGTGCGTCAGCGCATCCTGGAAATCCGCGAGGAAGAGTGGGACGACCAAACCCGCTGCGCGGCGCTGCTGCTGGACCCGGCGCTTGTCTCGGTAGAAGCGCGCCCCATGAAGCCCTTCCAAGGCTGGCGTTATTTGAAGCCGGAAGAAGCCCCGGCGGATGTGAATCAGGCGCGCCCACCAACGCGCGGGCTGGATGCCCTACCCCCCAAGCTCCGGCGCGATTTGGCCGAGCTTTGCCTGATCTGAACGCCTGCTCCTTTTCTTGAAAAAAATTAAGCTATCGCTCACGGCAGCGAGAGGTTGTGGCTGTCAGTGTGGTTGTGTTGCGCGGCTCATTCCCGGCATGCCGCGCTACAACTGGTCCGTCTTCGGGCGGTTCCTTTGGGCTGGCTGGTTAAATCCAGCCGGCCCTATTTTTTCGCCGCTTCCGCTTCCAGTAGCGACAGCAAGCCTTCCAGCAATTGCGCCGGGGAGGGCGGGCAGCCCGGGATCAGCAAATCCACCGGCACCACGGCGGCGATACCGTTTTCCACCGCATAGGAACCTTTGAAGACGCCGCCATCCACGGCGCAATCACCCGCCGCCACCACCCAACGCGGTTCTGGCGTGCTGGCAAGTGCGCGTTCCAATGCCTCGCGCATGTTCAGACACGCGGGGCCCGTCACCAGCAACACATCGGCATGTTTGGGGGAGGCGACAAAACGCAGCCCGAATCGTTCCAGATCATAGGCGACATTCTGCAGCGCATTCACTTCCAGCTCACAGCCATTGCAGGAACCGCTATCCACTTCCCGGATTGCGAGGCTGCGGCCAAGCCGCGCACGGCTGGTCGCGGCCATTCTCTCGCCCAGCGCCTGAATGGTTTCCTGCGGCAGCAGCGGCGCATTATCGGTGAGTGGCTTCGCGAAAAGCGCGCGGGCGAGCTTCGGCCACAGCATTACAAATCCACCCCGCTATAGGAACAATTGAAGGATTTATTGCATAGCGGAAAATCGGCGACGATATTGTCTTCAATCGCCGCTTCCAGAAGTGGCCATTGCAGCCAGGAAGGATCGCGCGGGAAAAGCGCCTGGATGATGCCGCCATCATCAAGGGCAATCCAATGCAGGCATTCACCGCGAAAGCCTTCAATCATCGCCACACCTTCGCCGGCCCTCACCGGCAGCGGCGCCATCAACTCACCAGATGGAAGGCTGGCCAGCACTTGTCGGACAAGCGCGATGGATTGGCTGAGTTCGGTGACGCGAATCCGCACCCGCGCATCCACATCGCCGGCTTCCAGCACCGGCACGTCAAAACGCAGCGTTGGGTAGGGCAGGTTTTGCGGCAGGCGGCGTGCATCAAAACCGCGCCCGGAAGCGCGGCCCACATGCCCCCCTGCGGCAAAGGCGCGCGCCAGATCGGGGCGCAAATATCCTGTTGTCACCACGCGATCCTGCAAGCTGGCATGGGCTTCATAAATCTGCATCAGTGCTGGGATTTCCGCTTCCACCGCATCTAACGCGGCCAAAATCGCCTCAGCCCCGCGTGGCGCGATATCAGGTGCGACACCGCCAGGCAGAACGCGGTCCATCATCAGCCGATGGCCGAAAGCGGCGGCAATGGCGCGCAGCACGCCTTCGCGCAGAAAACCGCAGCGTGCATG
Source organism: Asaia bogorensis (assembly GCA_945886995.1). Taxonomy (GTDB): domain Bacteria; phylum Pseudomonadota; class Alphaproteobacteria; order Acetobacterales; family Acetobacteraceae; genus Neoroseomonas; species Neoroseomonas bogorensis_A. Next base: position 1,091 of record CAMCZJ010000297.1, on the reverse strand, counting down.
GGGGAAGGCAAAGGCTGCGTCATTGCAGACAAAGCCCCAATCATTCAAATGATTATGGATGCGTTCCAATTCCAGCATCAACGCGCGCAAATGCAGTGCGCGTGGCGGCGGCGTCACGCCAACAGCGGCTTCGACCGCCGCAGAAAACGCCCAGGAATGCGCAACGGTAGTATCGCCGGAAAGCCGCGCCGCATAACGCACCGCTGCACGGGGCGAGGTGCCGAGCATGAGCGAAAGCGTGCCCTTATGCGTATAGCCAAGCCGCTGTTCCAGGCGCACCACCGCTTCTCCCTGAACAGAAAAGCGGAAATGCCCAGGTTCGATCACGCCGGCATGGATGGGACCAACGGGGATTTGGTGAATGCCCTCCCCTTCCACCGGCAAGAATTCCGGCTGCGGCGCTTCGCCCGCAAAGGGGATTGGCTTGGCGGCCATCGGGTGGCGCAAGGGCCAGCGCCCGTGATCCAGCCAGGGGCGCAGATCCACCGCACCTTCTGCGCGATGGCCCCATAATTCCAGGATCATGCGTTCAAAGCGCACCGCGCCGGGGCGCGCGGGGGAAAGTGCCGCGTAGTTCCACCCTGCCGCCGGCGTTGAAGCCAGCACGGCTTCCGCGCTTGGTTCATGCAGGAAGCAGGCATGCACCTGCGTCGCATCCGCCCAAAGCCCAAGCAGCGCCAAATCGGGTTCCTGCTGCAAGGTCGCTGGCAATTGCCCCCAGGCAGTGGGTGAGAGCAAAAACCGCTCATAGGGCTTCGCCCCTTGTGGATTGCCGCCGCGGATCAGGCTGGAAGCCGGCCCCATCATCCGATCATCCCCGCTGCCGCCTTGAGGAAACTGCTAAAAAGCATGGGCATGGCAAGCCCCAGCGACAGCGCCACCGCCAGATGCAGCCAAAGCGGCACCAGCACCGCAAGCCCGGCGTTTGCCGGCGCCACATCGGGTGTTGCTGCACCAAAACAAAGTCCTTGCAGCGTATGGATCAGCGCCGTCGTCGCTAGCACCAGCCCAAGTCCCAGCACCACTGCAAGCCAAGGCTGCGCGGCCATGGCGGCATTCAGCACCGCATACTCGGAAGCGAAAAGCAGAAA
>CAMCZJ010000296.1 GCA_945886995.1 Asaia bogorensis | reverse complement strand
AAGGAAAGTGCCATTCAGATTGGCGAACCCGCCCCTGTCCAGGCTGTCGCGGCCATCGCGGCGCCAGCGCTTGAACCCATTTCGCCACTGCTGGCTGCCGCCAATGTGCAGGCCGGGCAGCAATTGGCGCAGCGCCAATGCGCTTCCTGCCACAGCTTCAATGAAGGTGGCCGTTCCGGCGTTGGTCCGAACCTTTATGCCATTGTGGGAGCCAAACACGCCCATGCGGAAGGCTTTAATTACTCGGCAGCGATTCGTGGCATGGCCAGTAAGCCCTGGACCTATGAAGAATTGAACGCCTGGATCGCCAATCCGCGCGCCTATGCCCCGGGTAACAAAATGACCTATGCCGGTATGGCCAGCGTGCAAAGCCGCGCCGATCTGATCGCCTATCTGCGTTCGATTTCGCCGAACGCGCCCGCGCCCTGATCCCGCAGAACTTCATCGCGGTGGCGGAAGCCGCCGCCGATCGGGCAGCGGCCGTGATCCGGCCGTTATTTCGGTCTGCGCTTTTGGTGGAAGCCAAGGGCGATGCCAGCCCCGTCACCCGCGCGGATCGTGAGGCCGAGGAAGCGATTCGTGCCCTGCTGGCCGAAGCCCTGCCCGATCATGGCGTGATTGGGGAAGAACATGGGGAAGAACGCCCGGATGCCGAATGGGTCTGGGTACTGGACCCGATTGACGGTACCCGCGCCTTTGTGACCGGCAGGCCGATTTTTGGCAGCCTGCTTGGCCTGCTGCATCGCGGCAAACCCGTGCTTGGCATTATTGACCAGCCCATTACCGGCGAACGCTGGTTGGGCGTGGCCGGCCAGCCCACACGCTTTACCGGACCCTTCGCCGGCACGGCGCGCTGCCGCCCCTGCGCCAGCTTGGCCGAGGCTGAGCTTTCCTCCACCAGCCCCGATATGTTCAGCGCCCCCAACCGCCCCGGTTTTGACCGGCTGCGCCAAGGCGCGCGGCGTGTGACCTGGGGCGGCGATTGCTACGCCTATGGCCTTGTCGCGCTTGGCCTGATTGATGTGGTGGCGGAAAGCGATCTGAAAATCTGGGATTGGGCGGCGCTGGTGCCGGTGATTGAAGGGGCGGGCGGGCGCGTGACGGATTGGTCCGGCCAGCCATTGCATCCGGGCAGTGATGGCCGCGTGATTGCGCTGGGGGATGAGCGGCTACTTTCGGAAGCGGTTCAACTTCTGCGTAGCTGAAACGCTCCGCCATTGCCCAAGGCGCTGCGAACCCCCATCCTGAAGCTTATGCAACGACGTGACCTTCTGGCGCTTGGCGCCACCTTCATGAGCCTGCCTCAAATGGCCCGCGCCGCGAATCCCGCCGGGGGCGACAGGCCCGGCCAGGTGGTGCGGACCCATGCCATGGCGCTGCTGGGCGAACCCGCCCTGCCGGCGGATTTCACCCATTGGCCCTGGGTAAACCCCAACGCGCCCAAGGGTGGCGAAATCACGCTGACGGCCATTGGATCCTTTGACAGTTTCAACCCCTTCATCCTGCGCGGCACGCCCGCGGTTGGCAGCAACCTGATTTATGACACGCTGCTGGCGCGCAATCTGGATGAACCGCTGTCGCAATATGGCCATCTGGCGCGCATCATTGAATTGCCGGCGGACCGCAAGGGTGTGACGTTTGAATTGCGCGAAGGTGCCCGTTGGCATGATGGCCGGCCGATCACAGCCGAAGATGTTGTCTTTACCTTCAATACACTCCGCGCCAATGGCCGGCCCTTCTTCCGTTCCTATTGGGCGGATGTCACGGAAGTGGTGGCGGAAGATGCGCGGCGTGTGACGTATCGTTTCCGCACGGATGAGAACCGAGAATTGCCGCTGATCATGGGTGAGATGTCCATCCTGCCGCGCCATTACTGGGAAGGGCGCGACTTCACCCGCCCAAGCCTTGATCTGCCGCTGGGTTCTGGGGCTTATCGCCTTGAACGCTTTGAACCCAATCGCAGCGTAGTACTGCGCCGCGTGCCCGATTATTGGGGGCGGGATTTGCCGACCACACGCGGCATGTCAAACATTGATGTCATTCGCTATGAATACTTCCGCGACACGACTGTCGCCTTTGAAGCCTTCAAGGCCGGGCAGATAGACTTCCGCACGGAAAATGTTGCGCGCGATTGGGCCACGGGTTACGACTTCCCCGCGGCGCGACGTGGCCTTGCGACCAAGCAGGAAATTCGTCACGAAATTCCAACCGGCATGCAGGCTTTCGCCGTCAATCTACGCCGGCCCTTGTTTCAGGATGCGCGGGTGCGCCGCGCGCTGATTGAAGTGTTCGACTATGAATGGATGAACACCAACCTGTTCTACGGCGCCTATACGCGGACCGAGAGCTATTTCTCCAATTCCGATTTCGCTTCCCGCGGTCTGCCGGAAGGGCGAGAGCTTGAAATCCTGAACCAATATCACGGACGCGTGCCCGCGACTGTCTTTACCGAGGAATATCGCCTGCCGAGGACCGATGGTTCAGGCAATAACCGCGAAGGGCTGCGCCGTGGGCTTGCGCTGCTGCGCGAAGCCGGCTGGACCGTGCGTGACCGGCGCCTGGTGAATGCTGAAGGAAGGCGCTTTGAATTCGAAATCCTGCTGCAAGGTGCGACTTTTGAACGTGTGGCGCTGCCTTATGTGCAATGGTTGGAACGCCTTGGCATAACGGCCCGCGTGCGCACCGTGGACCCCGCGCAGTATCAGGTGCGGGTGGATGCCTTCGACTATGACATGACAATTGATAGCATAGGCCAGGGCTTTCACCCCGGCAATGAGCAGCGCGATTACTGGACCTGCGCCAAGGCGCGCGAAAACGGCAGCCAAAACGTCGCCGGCATTTGCGACCCGGTGATTGATGAGTTGGTTGAGATGGTTATCGCCGCGCCCAATCAGGCAGAACTTGTGGCGCGTACCCGTGCGCTCGACCGCGTATTGCTGCACCATAATTTCATGGTGCCGCATTGGCATAGCCGCAGCTTCCGTATCGCCTTCTGGGAACGCTTCGGCCGGCCCGAAAAAACGCCGCGCTTTGGCTTGGGCTTTCCCACCGCATGGTGGATAGACCCCGCGCGAGATGCGGCGCTGGCAGAAGCCCGGCGCAATCTTTAGGCATGGCCGCTTATCTTCTGCGGCGTTTGCTGCTGGTGATTCCAACTCTGTTCGGGATCATCCTGATCAATTTCGCCGTGGTGCAATTCGCGCCCGGTGGGCCAGTTGAGCAAATGCTCGCTGAACTGCGCGGCGAAGGCCAAACCATGGGGCGCATCACCGGCGAAGGCGGCGGCGAAGTCCGCACGCCCAATGCGCTGGAACAGCGCGGCACCGGTGGCGGCGGCGGCGATGGGCCGGTTGGGACTTATCGCGGGGCACGCGGGCTTGATCCCGCCATTGTGGCTGAAATCGAACGGGCCTTTGGCTTCGACAAGCCCGCGACCACACGCTTCAAGGAAATGATCCTGGGCTATCTGACCTTCGATTTCGGGAAATCACTGTTTCGGGATCGGCCGGTGATTGATCTGATTATCGAAAAAATGCCGGTGTCTATTTCTCTTGGTCTTTGGTCCACGCTGCTGATTTACCTGATCTCCATCCCGCTTGGAATCCGCAAGGCGGTACGCGATGGATCGCGCTTTGATGTTGCGACATCGGCGGTGGTGCTGGTTGGCTATGCCATACCAGGCTTTCTGTTCGCGATTATATTGGTGGTGTTTTTCGCCGGCGGTTCCTTCT
>CAMCZJ010000295.1 GCA_945886995.1 Asaia bogorensis | reverse complement strand
GCGGAGGGAAAGCGCTAGCCCATGTTGAACACCCTTGATGAGTGGCATACCCGTCTGACAGGCTGGATTTTTGAAACCTTCCTGCAGCCCGTGCTGTATGCGACCGACCTGATGAATATCGCCGATGAAATGCTGGAATGGGTCGACTTCGCCCTGTTCAGCATTTTCGGCATCATCGTGACCTATATTATCTGCCGCCCACTGGAAGCCTGGCGCCCGGTTGAACCCGTGACGGATCGGCGCGCCATCAGGACCGACATCATCTATACCCTTCTCGCCAGGTTAGGGATTTTCCCGCTTCTGGCCTTCATTCTTTTGTCCGCGATTCAAAGCCGGCTGGAAGGCATGCTGGCAGATACGGGCTTTGTGACACCTACGCTGGAATCCCTCCTGCCCTTTTTGCAGGAAGCGCCGCTGCTGACCTTCTTCATCTATGTTGTGATCCTGGATTTTGGCGAGTATTGGCGCCACCGCCTGCAACACAGCATTGGTTGGTGGTGGGCTTTGCATTCAATTCACCACGCACAGCGGCAAATGACATTCTGGACAGATGACCGCAACCATATCCTGGATGAGACAATCGCCGCGCTTTGGTTCGGCACCATCGCCTTACTGATTGGCGTATCGCCGGCGCAATTCCCGCTGCTCTTGCTGCTCATGCGTCTGGTCGAGGCCTTTTCGCATGGCAATATCCGCCTTTCATTTGGCCGTATTGGTGAGCGCCTGCTGGTATCTCCGCGTTTTCATCGCCTGCATCACGGCGTTCTTTCAGTGGCCGAGCACGGCAAGAATTACGCGGTGCTTTTCCCGGTTTGGGATTGGCTTTTCAAAACAGCCGATTTCAATCGCCATGCCTATCCGCGAACGGGCGACCCGGATGCGCCAGAACTGGTCGCCACAGGCGGTTGGTTGGCCCAGCAATGGATAGGCTTCAAACGGATGTTTGGTATAGGTGAAAGAGCTTAAGGCCCCCTGACATGGGCGTTTTGGCCGGCCGGTCGCACAGATCAACAGCCCTGGATCAGACGTTCGCTTCTGTGCCAACCAGCCTTGCCTGGAAAAAAGCCTCTAGATGCTCCAACGCCACATCGGTCTCCGCGATCACACGCTCAAGCGCTTCGGTATTCTGCGCGTGGAAAACACTACCGTCGCGCGGCTGTGATTTCTGAAATTCGTTCAACTGCGCAGCAAGCCTGAGCGCACCAAGGGTACGCGCCGCCCCGAGCAGGCGATGAGCATTCTGCGCGATTACATCAGGTTGCGGAAAAGCTTGGGCTAATTCTGCGGCGAACTGATCGCGTATTGTGTGCATTTCAACCATGAACTCGCGGACCACCCCGGCCGCCGCACCCTTCAATTCGGTCTTGAGCAATTCAAGCGCACGCGTATCCACCGGGGCCTTGGCAGTCGGGGCATGGTTGTCGATGCTAGCGTCGGCATCTTGGTTCTTAAGTGCAGGGCGCTGCAGCAGGGCAGAAAGGGCATTGGCGAGCGTGTCGCGGCTCAAGGGTTTGCCGATATGTCCGTTCATGCCGGCTTCATGTGCCGCTGCTATCTGTTCAGGCATGACGGAAGCCGTCAGCGCGAAAATTGGCACCTGGCTAAGGGGGCCTGGGATAGAACGCATGGCGCGGGCAGTTGCAAAACCATCCATGTGCGGCATCTGTAAATCCATCAGGACCAGATCAAATTTATCCGTCGGCAGCTTTTCCAGCGCTTCACCGCCGCTGCCCGCGAAACATGCCTCATGACCCAAGCTGGCCAATAAGGCGCCGGCCACATCGCGATTAACCTTGACGTCGTCAACCACCAAAATGCGGAGTTTGTCTTGATTGACTGACCGTGAGAGACTATTCCTCGGTTCCTCGGGCTCAACCTCCGGCACTTCGGCCAACACCAGAGGGATCTCGATCCAGAAGATGGAACCTGCGCCGGGTTTGCTCTCGCAGCCGATCTCTCCGCCCATCTGCTTGACAAGTCGGGATGTGATGGCAAGCCCAAGGCCCGTACCCAGCGCTTCACTTTGTGTCATGGACGCGATCTGCACGAAATCCTCGAATATCAGGCGCTGGTCTTCCGGCGAAATCCCGGGGCCTGTATCCCGCACTTCTATGCGCAGCTTTTCTTCGCTTTTCCGCGTGGCCTGGAAGTAGATACTTCCCCCTGATGGCGTGAATTTAACCGCGTTTGACAGCAGATTGAGTATGACCTGGCGCAGCCGTGTTGGGTCGCCAATCACGGCCTTGGGCAAGCGCTGATCAACATTCAGTGTAAATTCCAATCGCTTGCGTGTGACATCGGGCGCCATCAGCGCAGCACAGCTTTGGATTACCTCATGCAGAAGGAAGGCGCGCGTGGCTAGTTCCATACGCCCTGATTCAATCTTGGAAAGATCAAGTAAGCCATTTACCAATTCCAGCAGATGCTTGCCCGCGTTGCTGAGATTGCGGATTTTGTCGCGCTGATCGCTAGCCAAGCGCTCATCTTCCAGCAGCAATTCGGAAAAACCCAGGATGCCGTTCAAAGGTGTACGCAATTCATGTGACATACGCGCGAGGAACTGGCTTTTTGCTTCACCTGCGGCGCGCGCAGTGTCGCGGGCCGAAGCCAAATCCTGCATGGCGCGCTTGAGCGGGGTGATATCGGTGCGGATGCCGACCACGCCCCCATCGGGCGTAAGGCGTTCCGTGATCAGCACCCAGCGCCCATCGGGCAAAAGCCGCTCCATCGGCGGATGATTGCCGCGGTGAAACGCCTTGCTGTCGGAGACGAATTTCTCGATATCGCCCTGCGCCTGCGGGTATTGTCCACGCAGCGCACCTTCGCGCATGATGTCATCGAATAGCGCGCCTGGCACGATGAAAGGCGCGCTGATTTTGTAAAAATCCTTATAGCGACTGTTGCACGCAATCAGCCGATCATCCGGATCGAACATTACAAAGCCGTCCGACATGGATTCAAGAGCATTTTCAAGGGTGCGTCGCGCGGTTGCGCGTTCATCTTCCACGCGTTCCCTTTGCCGCAGCCCCACCATGAGGGCGCCTGCCACAAGCAGTATCATCAAGCCGAGCGCACCCGAGACCAGAAATGCCCGGCTGCGATCCGCATACCAGCCACTCAAGGCGGTATCCACCTCAAGCGTTACCGCAACTGTCAGGGCGGGATAGAGTGTCGGGCGCACTGCAGCGAAGACCATTTCAGATGTGAAGCGACTTCTGATCTGTTCCGCTATTGCTATTCCACGAAGCGAAGCGGCTGATGGGACAAGTTTCTGCCCGATCCGCGTTTCATCATGCGGGACAGAGGCGAGTAAGGTCCCATCATCCCGTTCAAGTGTTACCCTGAGCCCCAAGCTCTCACCGGCACCTGAAAGGATGCTTTGCACAACGGGCACTGGTACCTCGGCGACCGCCATCACCGGACCCAGGGTGGGCAGAACGATATTGCGGGCAAAGAAAAGCGTCCATTCGCCAGTATTGGCATTCGGCACCGGCCCGCCAATCAAGATACTTCCTCCACGTGCCGCGACTTCCGCGAAGGAGGAAGCGCTTGGCAATGACAACCGGCGACGGCGTGATACCGGTAAGGCCGTTGCAACCGGCAGCCCGTCTGCACCAATCAGTAATATGTCCCGATAGGTGAAGTTTTGATTGTTCAATTCGCGCAGCACACGATTGACCTGGGATACTTCCAAGCGACCGTCACGCTGAAACGGCGCCAGCACCGCAGGCAGGCCT
>CAMCZJ010000294.1 GCA_945886995.1 Asaia bogorensis | reverse complement strand
GCTTGAGGTTGGGTTTGCCAGCCTCAACCCTTTTTCTCATCCCCCGGCAACTCAATCCCCGTCAGCGCCTGCCAAACGCGGATGACAAAACCATCATCGGCACCGCCCTGGCCCATGGCGCGCGCCGCGGTGAAAAGCTGCTGCGCTTGTGCGGCCAGGGGTACCGGGAAATTCAGGCCGCGCGCCATGTCATTCACTAGGCCAAGATCCTTTACGAAAATGTCAACCGCGCTGCGCGGCGCGTCATCGCCGGTCAGCACACGCGCCATGCGGTTTTCGAACATCCAGGAATTGCCGGCAGCACTTGTCACAACATCATAAAGCGCCTGCGGATCAGCACCAGCGCGAATGCCAAGCGCCATCGCCTCGGCGGCAGCGGCGATATGCACGCCGGCGAGCAACTGATGCACAACCTTCACCGTGGCGCCGATACCGATCTCAGAACCTAACCGCCAGACTTTGGTGGCAATGGCATCCAGCACAGGCGCGGCCTTGGCGAAGGCAGTTTCACTGCCGGCACCCATCACCGTCATTTCACCCGCGCGCGCCTTGATCGCGCCACCAGACACTGGCGCATCAAGATAGAGCAAGCCCTCAGCTTCCGCCTTGGCCGCCAAAGCCCGCGCAGCATCCGGCGCCATGGTGGCGGAGGAAATAATCACGCCACCCTTCGCCATGCGTGGCGCTGCACCCTCAGGCCCGAAAACAGCGGCTTCGGTTTGCGCAGCATTCACCACCAGCACCACCAGCGCTTCCATCCCCGCCGGCAAATCGCTGGCTTTCGCAACGGCAGCCCCGCCGGCAGCCATGAATTCATCGCGCGCCGAGGCACGGGGATCGCACCCAGTCACCTCCACCCCCGCGCGCAATAGGCTGAGCGCGGCGCCCATGCCCATACTGCCCAAGCCAATTACCCCAACGCGCATCACGGACTTCCTTTTCAAAACAGCGCGCGCAGCACCTGCACCAGCGCCGTGATTGCCAGCAGCACCAGGACAATACGCTGCAATGTTTCTTTAGACGGCACAGCTCCACCCTAAGCCGCGCGGAACGCTAGGATCACCCCATGCGCCGCCGCCGGTGCTACGGCAATGCCGCCGCCGGGGATGGGGCTGAAGGGCAGCCCTGCTTTGGTGAGGCATGCTTGCGTCGCCGCCAGATCGGCAACCGTGATGCCAAGCGTCACCGGCCCGGCATCGGGCAGCCCAGCCAGATCAAGCGCGCCATAACGTGCGGCAAGCGCCGCGCGGTTCAATACAATGATCGGCGCGGCGCTGGTTGGCACGCGCAGCACACCATCGCTGATCACCTCCGGTGCGCTGTCCAGCAATTTGGCGATGGAAGCCGCGACTGAAGCAGGGTCAGCGGCCAAAACCTCAATGCCCGTCAAGCCCTTTGCGGTATTGGCATGCGTCATGCTGCCGGGCACCCAGGTAGCACCAGGCGTCAGATGCTGGCAGGCGAAAATCCGCAAACCTGGCGCGACAGGATCAACCAAATGAAACGTATTGAACCGCGTTTCCGTGCGCGATCCATCGGGCATATCAACGGGCCTGCCAAAGCGCATCACCGGCATGGTCGGAATGCCGCGCGCCGCGACCTCAGCCGCGCCTTTTTCGGCATCATGCGCGCGCATGGCAATCGCGGTCATGCCTTCGCGGGTTTCCAGCACGGCGCGCCATTTGGCATTGGCTTCTGTGGGTGTCAGCACGCCCAGGATTTCGAAGTAATCTTTCTCCAGCATCACGCAATTATTGCCGGTGCCCATATGGGCGGAATGCACGCCACGTGGTGCTACCGTAAAGCCAGCACGCGCAAAGGTCTCAGCCGCCTTGTCCAAATCCCGCACAAGCACGACGCAATGGTCAATGCCGCCGACATGTTCCAGCATGGTTTCCCCCTCAGCCCGCCACGGGCACAAGCCGCGTGAGCCGCGGCGGGTTTTGTTCTGACAGGAATATGCTGCCATCCGGCGACAGCCACATGCCATGCGCGCCATTCAACACCGGGCGGCAGCGCCCAATCAGCGTGCCATCCTGCGCCAATAGCGAAAGCCGCGGCACCTGATCCGTGACGTAAAGCGTGCCCCCTGGCCCGCCATGCACCGACATGGGCTTGTGATGATCTGTCCATTCGGTCAGCCATTCACCATCACTGGTAAAAACCTGCACACGATTGTTTTCGCGGTCCGCCACTGTCACGCGGCCATCGGGCAGCACCCAAACGGAATGCGGCGTGGAGAATTCTCCCGGCCCCGAACCAGGCCGCCCCCAATGGCCCATCGGCGTGCCATCCGCGCTGAAGCGATGCACCACGGAAGCGCCATAGCCATCCGCCACATAAATGGACCCATCCGGCCCAAAGGCGACATCGCAGGGTGCGTTGAAGGGCTCACCCGGACGATGCCGCTTGCCAAGGCCGCCCAACCTTTTGCCGTGACGATCGAAAATGATGATTTCCTGCGCGTCACGATCCACCACAAAAACGCGCCCATCAGGATGGACAGAAAGCATATGGCCATCCGCCACTTCTTCCCCACCCCAGGCGGCGATGCGCCTGCCATCAGGTGACAGCATCACCACAGCAGGACCAGCCGGGCCCGCATAGGGATCCTGCCGCAGCTGGCAATAGACATTACCTTCCGCATCGCAGGCCACATCAGATGGCGCGCCCACGCCAAGCGGCACATCGCCCCAGGGGCGCTCCACCCGGTACAGCGTCTCGGCAAGGCGGACGAAAAGCGTGTGCCTGCTCATGCTTTGGTCCTTCACGGCTGATGTCCCCGTCATCATGCCCCAAGCGCCGCAGCGCGTCGAATGCGGCGCTGCGTTTTGGGGCTTGGAAGGGGCAGCGGTAGGCGATACCACTTGGCCATGGCCAAAGACCCGCTCGCAACCCTGCAAAAGCTCCGCCGTCTGGAAGCCCAGGCGGAACGGCGCGCCTTGGCCGAAAGGCTGACGACTGAGGCCGCCGCACAGCAAGCGGTTGCCGCGGCTGAAAAACTGCTGCGCGAGGAAACCTCGGAAGGCTGGAATCCCAACCTTGGCGCCTTCATCCAGAAGGCACTGGATGATCGCGCGGCTGCACAACAGGCTGAAGAACAGGCGCGGCAGGCCACGGATCGCCAACGCCAAATCCTGGCAGATGCGCGCGCGGCGGAGCGTGTGGTGGAAAAGCTCCGCGAAAACCGCGCGGCGGAAGCGGCGCGGGAAGAAGCGCGCCGCGAACAGAACCTGATGGATGAAGCCGCGCGCAAGCAGCCCTGAAGCGGCAGTTCAGCGCCCCTTGAAGATCGGCTTACGCTTTTCCGCAAAGGCAAGCTGCGCTTCACGTGTATCTTCCGTGCGCGCAAGGGCGGCGGTTTGTGTCTGTTCGTAGCGATAGCCCTCAGACAGCGGGAGATATTCGGTCAGCGTAAAGCCGCGCTTGGCCGCTTCCACCGCAAGTGGCACCTTGGATGCAATCTCCGCCGCAATGCCCTGCGCCGTTGCCAACAACTGATCCTGCGGCACGCAGGCAGAAGCGACATTCATGCGGAAAAGGTCAGGCCCATGGAAACGCCGCGCGGTGTAGAGCATCAGCCGCGCATCGGATTGGCCGAAATGGCGCAGCACATGGCGCACGCCACCCGCGAGCCCAACCTCAACCTCCGTCATGGACATGAAACTGTCTTCGGCAACTACGATAATGTCGCAGACCAAGGCCAGCACGCAGCCCGCGCCAATGGCAGCACCATTCA
>CAMCZJ010000293.1 GCA_945886995.1 Asaia bogorensis | reverse complement strand
TGATCCGCCTGACCGAAGCCCTTGGTGCCTTGCGCCGGGGGGAAGATGCGGCCGATTTGGCCGAAGGTGCGGCGGCAACGCCATAATAGTAGGGGCTATTTGCGCAGGCATCCGGGGCGCCGGATGCCTTTCGCAATTGAACGGAGTGGTAAGGCATGGCGACGAAAGCGGCGGCAGGGGCGGAACCGGTCGAAGCCCGCGACGAACAGGTGGAGGGCATGATGCTCGACATCCAGTCAGCGGCGGTAAAGAAGCTGATCGCCCGCGGCAAGGAACGCGGCTATGTCACGGTAGACGAAATCAACGCCGTATTGCCTTCAGAACAAGTGTCTTCGGAAATGATCGAAGACACCATGGCAATGCTGAGCGAAGCCGGCATCACGGTATCAGAAGCGGAAGAAGCGGAAGAAGGTGAAGGCGCGCTGGTCAAGCCCGCGACGCGCGCGGATGGTGAGGAAGAAGAAGAAGCCAGCGGCAATGTGGATGAGGAAAGCGTCGGGCGCACCGATGACCCTGTCCGCATGTATCTGCGCGAAATGGGCAGCGTTGAATTGCTGTCCCGCGAAGGCGAAATTGCCATCGCCAAGCGGATCGAAGCCGGACGCGACATGATGATCGGCGGCTTGTGCGAAAGCCCGCTGACCTTCAGGGCGATTTTGCGCTGGCATGAAGCGGTGCGCCAAACACCACCCCGCATGCTGCTGCGCGACATTATTGACCTGGAAGCAACCCAATCCGCCGGCAGCCCCGACGCCGCAGCTTCAGCCGCCGCTGCCGTAGTTGAGGAATTCGAAGAAGGTGAGGAAGGGGAAGGGGTTGGGCTTTCGCTCTCCGCACTCGAAGAAAAACTGAAGCCGGAAGTGCTCGCCAATTTCGAGCAGATCGAAGCCATCTACGCGAAGCTGTCAAAGCTGAGTTCCAAACGCATGGAAGCCTTTACCTCGGGCGAGGAATTGGCGTTGCGCGGCGAGAAGAATTACGAAAAGCTGCGCAGTGAATTGATCACGCTGGTTGAAAAGGTGCAGTTGCACAATAACCGCATCGAAGAACTGGTTGATCAGCTGAAAACGCTGAACCGCCGCATGACCACAATGGAAGGCCAGGTGCTGCGCCTGGCCGATAGCCAGAAGGTCAAGCGCGATGAATTCCTAGCGCAATGGCGCGGCAGCGAAATGGACCCTGCCTGGCTGGAACGCGTTGGTAATCTGCCGGGCAAGGGCTGGAAGCCCTTTGTTGTGAAATACGGCACTGAGGTTGAACAAATCCGCACGCGCATCAGCGAAGCTGCCAATGAAACCGGCCTGCCGGTGGCAGAATTCAAGCGGGTTTATGCGACCGTGTCGCGCGGCGAACGCGACATGACCCAGGCGAAGAAGGAAATGATCGAGGCCAATCTGCGGCTCGTGATTTCCATCGCCAAGAAATACACCAATCGCGGCCTGCAATTCCTGGATTTGATCCAGGAAGGCAATATCGGCCTGATGAAGGCCGTGGATAAGTTCGAATATCGCCGCGGCTATAAATTCAGCACCTATGCCACCTGGTGGATCCGCCAAGCGATCACACGTTCCATCGCCGATCAGGCGCGCACCATCCGCATCCCCGTGCATATGATTGAAACCATCAATAAGCTGGTGCGCACATCACGCCAGATGCTGCATGAAATCGGGCGCGAACCTCAGCCGGAAGAACTGGCCGAAAAGCTCGGCATGCCGCTTGAAAAAGTGCGCAAGGTGCTGAAAATCGCGAAGGAACCGATCAGCCTTGAAACCCCGATCGGGGATGAGGAAGACAGCCACCTTGGCGATTTCATTGAAGACAAGAACGCGATCATCCCAATTGATGCCGCGATCCAATCCAATCTGCGCGAGCAAACCACACGCGTGCTGGCCAGCCTGACCCCGCGCGAAGAACGCGTGCTGCGCATGCGCTTTGGCATTGGCATGAATACGGATCACACGCTGGAAGAAGTGGGCCAGCAATTCAACGTAACCCGCGAACGCATCCGCCAGATTGAAGCCAAGGCACTGCGCAAACTGAAACATCCAAGCCGTAGCAGGAAGCTAAGGTCGTTTTTGGATAATTGAGGGCGGAGCGGGGGCGGCGCCCCCGACCCCCGCCGGGGTAACAGTGTTACCCCGGACCCCGCCGATACGGAGGCGGTGGGTTATTCTTCGGTAAAGAAATCTTCGTCCAGGCGTTTGAATTCTACAACTCGATTTGAACGGACGCCGACATTATAGGTAACCATCAGTTCCGTCAGGCGCTTACCATCAATCAGGATTATGCATTGTGGTACGCGCGATGCGAAATCCATCGCCTGAGCAGAGAATGATGATGTCGTCACGAAAACGCCCTTAGTCGCACCCAATCCAACAAGGCTACCCGTGAAAGCCTGCACTTCAGGGCGGCCCACAGATGAGCCCGGGGCATAGCGTTTTGCCTGCACATAAACGCGATCTAAGCCAAGCGCATCTTCATTGATGACGCCATCCACGCCACCATCGCCAGACTTGCCAAGCTGCTCCGCTGCATTCAAACGCGAACCGCCATAACCCATGGCTACCAGCAATTCCACGATGAGCTGTTCAAAGAATTGCGGCGAATTCTGTAGAATACGGCTCAATAGATCATCGCGTAGCGCAGCGTTGAACGCCTTTTCGGCATCGCTGATGATTTCTTCAGGGGTCGCGGCTGGCAGTTCTGGGGCGCCGCTATCGCCGTCAGGCTGCACTGCTTCGGACTTTCCATAGAATTCCTTGAACGCCGGCAGTGTCAGAAGATACTTGGTATTCAGAACAGCGGGTGGCTTGATGAGAAGCTGCTTGCCCATCTCAGTCACGGTAAACCGGCCGCGCTTCGGGCTCTCCAGCAGCCCGGCCTTTGTCAGATAAAATTTTGCCCAGTGAATACGATTATGCAGCAGACGCTGCTTGCCGCTTGGCAGCATCTCCTCAGCTTCAGCGGCTGATAGACCATGGCTCTTCGCAATCTCAACCGCAGCCATTGGAACCGAAAACTCACCCTGAGCGGCAAGTTTCAGGATTGGTAGCATCAGGCTTTGATAATCGGGGATTGCCACGGATCGTACGCCCTATAGGAAGATCTAGAGATTAGTCCGAAACGGAAGAGAAACTATATAGAGAAAATACGCCACGCCCAACTTGGCATCCACCTAATCCGATCACACACACCCACTCGGCACCCCCTGCGCTTCGCACCAGGCAAGCGCCTCATCCTCCGCTTTCTGATCCGCTTCGCGGATCAGTTCCAGAAATGCTTGCTCCGCCGCGCCAAGGGCGCGGTTGCGCAAAGTGATGATGCCGGGGTGGATCGAAGCCCAAGGGGCGCGTTGCCAGGGTAGCGCCACAATGTCCCCGTGGCGTAAGGCCTCCATCGCCATGGTCACGCTCACCCCGGCAACGGCATCACATTGCGGCAGCAGTTTCAGCGTAACTGTCGGGCTTTCATGCACCAGCGCCGGGAAGGCAGGGTGCGGCTGGCCCAGGCGGCGCGCTTCTTCGCGGGCCGCAATATGCGGCGCCTGCACCTCACGCGGCGCGCGACCAATAAAGGCCAGCGGATAGGACATGATATCCGCCAGGCTCACGCTGCCGCGCTCAGCCAAGGGGTGGCCCGCACGTGCCACGAAAATCCCGGGCTGAGGGCGCAGCTTTTCCACCACCAAGGCAGGATCAGCCAAGAAGCCGCGCAGATCCATCACGCCGATGGGCGCTTCGCGTTCCAG
>CAMCZJ010000292.1 GCA_945886995.1 Asaia bogorensis | reverse complement strand
TTCGGGGTGTTCATGAAAATCGCGCCGCCAGGCGGTCATTTCCGGGTGGAATTCGGCGATGCGGTTGATGATGGGCATGGGAAGCCTTCCTTACTTCTTCTCGGCAGGGGCGAAGGTCAGCGCCAGCCCCTGTTCCAGCGGAATGGGTGTAACGCCAAGAATATCGTGCATTGGCGCAATGTCGAAGGCCTTGTCTTCGGTCAAGCGGCGAATTTCATCCGCACCAATCGAAGGCAGGCCGGGGATGATGCGCGTGCACCACGCCAAGCCACGCAACAGCCCAAGCGGCAGCGGCAGCACCGAGCGCGCGCCAAGCCCTGCAGCGTGCACCACAGCGGCGAGGAAGTCGCGATACGGCATGGGTTCCGGCCCCGCGATCACCATCGCCTCTGGCCCCGTCCAAGGGTGGCGTGCGGCGGCAAGCAAGGCGCGTGTCACATCGCTTTGATGGATTGGCTGCACCAGGGACCGCCCTCCCCCAGGCAAAGGCGCAAAAGGCAGGCGACGCAAAAGCGCTGCCAGGCGCTGCACATTATCTTCGCCTTGCGCGCCATAGACCATGGTCGGGTGCAGCATGACGCCGGCGCGCCCGCTGGCAAAGAAGGCAGCCTCACCCGCCCGCACGCCATCGCCATGGGCATCCGCCCAGCGCGAATAGCGCCTTGTGGAGCCCATCAGCACAAAACGCGCATCTGCCGGTGCGGCGGCCAGGATGGCCGGCGCATGGCGCGCATGGGCGGTGCTGATGGCAAGTGTGGCGCCTTCAAGTGCAGCGCGTAGCGCGGCGGCATCACCAAGATCAGCGATGCGCGGCGCAAGGGGTAGGCCAAGCGCTGCCCATTTCGCCGAATCGCGCACCACGGGCGTGAAGGGCGTGCCTTCAGCGAGCAAGGCGCGGGCGAGTGCCGCGCCGCTCCGCCCCGAAGCGCCGATCAGCGCAATCAAGGCGCGGCGCGCAGGAAAGCCAAGTCAGCGCCAAGCGGTGCCTGCGTCACCTGGTCATAAACCAGCTTGTCCCAGCCGCGCTTGGGCGCAGGGGCGGGCTGCCAGGCGGCGCGGCGGCGGGCCATTTCATCTTCCGCCACCAACAAATCCAACTTGCGGTCCTTGACCGAAAGCCGGATGCGATCGCCCGTTTGCACCAAAGCAAGCGGCCCACCCACCGCGGCTTCCGGGGCGATATGCAGCACAATCGTGCCAAAGGCGGTGCCAGACATGCGGCAATCGCTCATGCGCACCATATCCTTCACGCCAGCGCGGGCGAGCTTCTTTGGGATCGGCAAATAGCCCGCCTCCGGCATGCCAGAAGGTGAACGCGGCCCGGCATATTTCAGTACCAGAATATCCTGCGGCGTCACATCCAAGGCTGGGTCGTCAATGCGGTTGGCCAGATCCTCCAGCCCGTCAAACACCATGCAACGCGCTTCGGTTTCAAAAAGCGCGGGGGTCGCGGCACTCCGCTTCAAAATGGCACCTTCGGGGGCGAGGGAACCAAACAAAGCGACCAGGCCACCAACCGGGGAAACAGGTTCGCTGAACGCGCGGATGATGCGCCGATCCACGAAATGGCTGCCATCGCCAATCCGGTCAGCCAGGCTCGCGCCATCCAGATCAATCGTTGTCAGGTCTAGCAAATCGCGCAATTCCCACAGCAGCGCGCGCATGCCGCCCGCCGCGTGAAAATCTTCCATATAGCCATCGCCGGTCGGTTTCAGATCCACCAGCACCGGCGTTTCTTCGGACAGCGCATCAAGCCGCTTGAGATCAAGCGAAAGCCCGGCACGGCCCGCAATGGCGGCAAGATGCACCACCGCATTGGTGGAACCGCCAAGCGCCAGCAGTACGCGCGTGGCATTGTCCAGATTGCCCTGCGTCATCATCTGGCTGGGCAGGATGGGGTTCTTGATCAGCCGCACGGCTTGCGCGCCGGCTTCTTCGGCAATGCGAAGCCTATCGGCATGCACGGCGGGCGCACTCGCGCCTGCCAGCGGCATGAAGCCAAGGGTCGCGGCGATGCAGGCCATGGTGGAAGCCGTGCCCATCACGCCGCAAGTGCCAGCGGTGGTGGCAAGCTTGCCTTCCAATTCGCCAATCCGCTCCGCACTCACTTCACCGGCGCGATAACGCGCCCAATAGCGCCGGCAATCGGTGCAGGCGGAAAGCCGCTCACCTTCAAAAGCCTGCGCCAACATGGGGCCGGTGACGAGCATCACCGCCGGGATATCGGCAGAAATCGCGGCCATAAGCTGCGCCGGCACGGTCTTGTCGCAGCCGCCCACCAGCACCGCCGCATCCATGGGCTGGGCGGAGAGCATCGCTTCCGTATCCAGCGCCATCAGGTTGCGATAATGCATCGAACATGGGCTGAGCGATGGCTCACACAGGCTGACAGTCGGGAAGCCAAGCGGCAAAGCACCTTCGGAAAGCACGCCGCGGCGCACCGCTTCGATCAGCTCGGGCACCGTGCGGTGGCAGTTGTTATAGTCGCTCGCGGTATCGGCGATGCCGACCACGGGCTTGTCCAGCATGCGCTGCGAATAGCCCATGGATTTGGCGAAGGACCGCCTGAGATACAGCGCGAAGTCGCGATCCCCGTAATTGGAGGTATTGCGGGCCAGGCCATGGGGTTTGTCGCTCATGCGGGCGGTTCTTCCGAAAGGGTTGCCGTATGGGGCCAAATAAGCATTCTGGCGCGGCCAA
Source organism: Asaia bogorensis (assembly GCA_945886995.1). Classification (GTDB taxonomy): domain Bacteria; phylum Pseudomonadota; class Alphaproteobacteria; order Acetobacterales; family Acetobacteraceae; genus Neoroseomonas; species Neoroseomonas bogorensis_A. The sequence continues at coordinate 1,090 of CAMCZJ010000292.1, read as the reverse complement.
GGGTAGGGCCAGGCGCGGCTGCGGTAATATGATACCACAGAAGAAAATCCGGCTTTCCGCTTGACTTTTGGTGCCCCTGCCCGGATAAGCCCGCTTCCTTTCCATAGGTTTATTCGGAACCACCATGATTGCCACGCAAACCCGCTCGCTGAAGCCGGCGGAGGTGAAGAAGAACTGGGTGTTGATTGATGCGGATGGGCTCGTGCTCGGCCGTCTCGCCACCCTGGTCGCCAATCGCCTTCGCGGTAAGCACAAGCCCCAATTCACCCCCCATGTGGATTGCGGTGACCATGTTGTCATCATCAATGCGAAGAAGGTGCGTGTCACCGGCGCCAAGGCAGAACAGAGCGTGTTCTACTGGCACACCGGCTATCCGGGCGGCATCAAGGGCCGCACCATCCGTGAACGGATGGAAGGTCGTTTCCCGGAACGCGTTATTGAAAAGGCGGTTGAGCGCATGATCACCCGTGGCCCACTGGGCCGGGCGCAGATGCGGAACCTCCATGTCTATGCCGGGGCCGATCACCCGCATGCCGGCCAGCAGCCTGCTGCCCTGGATGTGGCGGCGCTGAACCGTAAGAATTCCCTCGCAATGAAGAAGGCGGGCTGAGGCTATGAGCGGCGAAAACAAGACCCTCGCGGACCTCAAGGAAATTGTGGCCGGCACCCCCGCCGCCACGGCGGAAGCGGCGATCAAGCGGGAACCGAAGCGCGATGCGCAGGGCCGTTCCTATGCCACAGGCCGGCGGAAGGACGCGGTCGCCCGCGTCTGGATCAAGCCGGGCAAGGGCCAGATCACCATCAATGACAACCCGGCGGCGAAGTATTTTGCCCGCCCGGTGCTGCGCATGCTGATCACCCAGCCCTTTCTGGTCGCGGATCGCTATCAGCAATTCGATGTCATCTGCTCGGTCGTGGGCGGTGGTTTGTCCGGTCAGGCCGGCGCGGTGCGCCACGGCATCAGCCGCGCGCTCTGCAACTTTGAGCCTGATCTGCGCTCCATCCTGAAAAAGGCGGGCTTCCTGACGCGCGACCCGCGCGTGGTGGAACGCAAGAAGTATGGGCGCCCGAAGGCACGACGTTCCTTCCA
>CAMCZJ010000291.1 GCA_945886995.1 Asaia bogorensis | reverse complement strand
GCCGCAGTGCGCCCCGGCACCTTCCAGCCCATGAAGCCGGATGATTGCCGCACCGAAGGGCTGAGCCCGCCCAAAAGCCATTGGGCGCGGCTGATTGATACGCCGCCCTATTACTGCCACCCGCTCAAGCCCGGCATCACCTTCACCTTCCTCGGTGTGAAGGTGAATGACCGCGCGCGGGTCATTATGGCTGATGGCAAGCCTTCGGCGAATATGTTCGCTTCGGGCGAGGTCATGGCTGGCAATATTCTGGGCCAGGGCTATCTGGCAGGTTTCGGCATGACGATCGGCACTGTGTTCGGACGATTGGCGGGTGAGGAGGCAGCACGCAATGTGCGTAATTAGGGAAGGCAAGGCGCGCTGATGTTACAGGAGAACGAGACCACCGCCGAAGCCCGCCGCCACATGGCGGTGTGCAATTCCTGCCGCTATTGCGAAAGCTATTGCGCGGTCTTTCCCGCCATGACGATGCGGCGTGAATTTTCGACCGGCGATCTGACGCATCTGGCCAATCTCTGCCATGGCTGCAAGGGCTGCTATCACGCCTGCCAATATGCGCCGCCGCATGAATTCGGCATCAATCTTCCCGTGACCTTCGCGGAAATCCGCGCGCAATCCTATGCGCATTACGCCTGGCCCCGCGCCATGGGGACGCTGTTTGAACGCAATGGCACGGTGGTGACGCTGGCGGCCGCACTTGGCGTGACGCTGGTGCTGCTGCTGACCATGGCTTTGGTTGATCCTTCCATTTTGTACACGGCGCAGCGCGGTGAAGGCGCCTTCTTTCGCGTCATCCCCATGTGGCTGATGGTGACATTGGCGGGCGGCACTTTCGGCTATGCGATCATCGCCATGCTGATCGGCGGCATACGTTATTGGCGCGAAGTGGGTGGCGGCGCGCCGGCACCGGGACCCATTCTGGATACGGCGGTGGATATCATCACGCTGCGCAACCTCGGCGGCGGCGGACATGGCTGCAATGATGTGGATGATGGATTTTCCAGCCAAAAGCGCTGGATGCATCAGGCCATGTTTTTTGGCTTCATGATGTGCTTCGCGGCCACCACTTCGGGCGCTTTTTACCATCACTTTCTTGGCCTGCGGTCACCGCATCCTTTCTTCTCCCTGCCGGTGCAGCTTGGCACTTGGGGGGGCGTGTTGCTCTGCCTTGGCACTGCAGGCTTGATCCGCCTGAAGATCATCACGGACCCGGTGCCGGTCGCAAAACGCCTGGTAGGCGCGGAATACGCCATGCTGTCGCTGCTATTCCTGGTGAGTGCGACAGGGCTTTTGCTGCTGGTGGTGCGCCATACCGGGGCGATGGGCGTGATGCTCGCTTTGCATTTTGGCTTGGTTTTGGCGCTGTTTGTGGCGCTACCCTACAGCAAGATGGTGCATGGGGTGTATCGCGGGTTGGCGCTGTGGCGGCATGCGCGGGAAAAGCGCAGCGGCGGGATGGTTGCGGCTGAATAAACCCTTGCGGCGCAGGTTTAGCGCGCCATTTCAGGGGCGATGAACGCCATTGCCCCTGCCCTACCCGATATCGCGATCTCCGAAATGCCAAGCTGGCTGATCGGTGAATTGCGTTCCGACCATGCCGGAGAAACCGGCGCGGTCATGATCTATCGCGGCATCCTTGCTTTCTGCAAAGACCCCGCCATTCGCGACTTCGCGGAAAGACATGGCGCGACGGAACAAGGCCATCTTGATTTGTTGAACGCGCTGATGCCGCCGGAGCAACACAGCCGCCTGCTACCCATTTGGCGCATCGCCGGCTGGATGACCGGCGCCATCCCCGCGCTGTTCGGCCCGCGCGCCGTCTATGCCACGATTGATGCGGTGGAAAGCTTCGTGGACCACCACTACCAGCAGCAATTGGATAGGCTGGAAGCAGAGGCGCTTTTCCCACCACTGCAAGCGCTGCTGCGCCATTGCCAGGAAGAAGAAATCCATCACCGCGATGAAGCGCGCGAAGCAGGCGAGGGCCGCGCCTATGGCCCGCTGCTTGGCGCCTGGGCCTGGGTGGTAGGCGCGGGTTCCAAGGCTGCGGTGGTGGCGGCCAAGCGCATCTGAAGCGCGCTTGGCCTATCTGCTGATCTGCGTTTCCCGCCACCACACCAATAAGCCACCGGCCAGGATCGCCGCGGTGCCCACCAAGGTCCAAAAATCCGGGAAGGTCTGGAATACCAGCCAGCCGATAATGGCCGCGAAAATGATTTGAATGGTGCTGAAAGGCGCCAGCATGGAAGCCGGCGCGCGCTGAAACGCCGCAACCAGCAACATCTGGCCGCATAGATTGAGCAAGCCCGCCGCCGCAAAGGCGGGCAGATCAGCCATATCCGGCACGGTCCAGACCAGCGGCACAAACGCCGCAGCCAGCGCCAATTGCACTGCACTTGTCCAGATCAGTGTGGTGATGGCGCCATCACGCGGCATCATGCGCGTGATGACGAGCGCAAAGGCCCAAAGCACGGCCTCAGACAACGGCCAAAGCGCCGCTGGGCCGAATACGCCCATGCCTGGGCGCAGCACCACCAGCACGCCAAGAAAGCCAATCGCCACCGCCACCCAGCGCTGCCAATCCACTTTTTCCTTGAGCAGCCAAATGGAAAACAGCACCACAATGAAGGGCGATACGTAAGCGAGTGCGGTACAATCCGCGAGGTCGAGCAGGCTCAAGCCCTGCACAAACATGACCGTGCAGAAATAAATGCAGGCGCCGCGCAGGATTTGCAGGCGCGGATGGGCGCTTCGCACCACGGCAGCGCCGCGCCAGGCCATGAAGATCAGCAGTGGCAAAATCTGAAACACCGCGCGGCCAAAACCGATTTCAAGCGCGTGGTAGCGTTCCGTCAGCACCTTGGAGGTCGCATCCACCATGGTCAGGATAAAAAACCCCGCGAGCAATAACAGCACCGCCAAAGCGCGATTCTGCGGAGGGTGCTGGTTTGGTGTGGCTTGCATTATGTACGGAGGAAAAAACCATGTGGTGCGGCGCAATCCGCACCAAGGATCAGCGCCGCAAGCCGCGCCATGGTGGCATCGCCGATCACGGGCGCGGCAAAGCGTTGGCATTTCGCCATCACCGCCGCTTCATCAAGCGCATGCCCCGGATCACCCGCAATGGCACCGACGGACGCCTGATGGCACGGACCACTGGCCAGCGTCACGATCAGCCGGGCACCGCGCTTTTCGGCGGCGGTCAGCGCCGTGTCTTCCGTGAGTTCCACCAAGCCCTCCAACCGGCGCAGCGCAGGATCAGCCAGCGCGGCATCGGTATAGGCGGAAGGTCCAAGATCGCCCTGCATCAGCGCCGCGGCCACCGCCCAGGAAAGGCTGAATTGCGCCTGGATGGCGCGCGCTGGTGCGCGATTGCCGGCATAGCGCAAAGCCTCGGCATAGGTTTCAAGGCGGAGCGCCGTCACATCACCAAGCATGTCAGCCACCGCCGGACGCAATTCCAACGCGGCGGCAGCAGCGTAATGCGCATGGCGCACACCAGCGAAGGGCTTGATATAGGCTTGCTCGATCAACCATTCGCCTGCCGGCGCACGCGTGGCCGTTGCTTCATGGAGAAGCGCGATGCGCCGCGCTTCCGCCAAGCCATCCGCGGGCGCATCCATGCCCGCATGTGCCGCTGCCGCCGCTACGGCACCAAGTAGCACCGCATGGGCCGGGTAGCTGTTCCGCCCATCCATCCCAGCGGCAATCGGCGCGTAAAGCGCAAAGGGAATCTGGCAGGCAGTCAGGCGCACGGCGCGCGCCACTTCGGCAGCATCACCGCCCGCTAGCCGTGCCGCCGCAGCAGCAGCGCCGAGCGCATGCCAGGACCCATCCAC
>CAMCZJ010000290.1 GCA_945886995.1 Asaia bogorensis | reverse complement strand
ATTCCTGCCCGAACCGCCTGCTCCTGAAGGCTTGGCTGCGGCGCTGCTGCAAAACCTTGCCCATTGGCATGACCTGCGCCTTGCCCAAGGCTTCGCGCCCATCCGCGATGCCTGGTTGCGCCATGCGCCCGCCATGGGCGCGCCGGTATCGGTAAAGCGCGATGGTGCGCTCATCGAAGGCAGCTTCGCTGGGCTATCACCCGAAGGCGGGCTGCTGCTTGCCAAAGGCCGCGAAGTCCAGCTTATTCTAGCCGGGGAGATCATTTGACCCATGCTACTCGCTATTGATGCCGGCAATACCAATGTCGTTTTCGCGGTCCATGACGGCACGGAATGGCGCGGGCGCTGGCGTATTGCCACGCGTCCGGACAGCACTTCGGATGAATATGCGGTCTGGCTGCTGACGCTTTTCCAGCATGCTGGACTGAAGCCCAATGATATCCTGCGCTGCGTCATCGGCACGGTGGTGCCCGCCGCACTCTACAATCTGCGCCGGCTTTGCCGTGAATGGATGGATTGCGAACCGCTGATCGCACGCGCGCCGCTTGATTGGGGGTTTGATATTCGCGTGGATCGGCCGGAAGAAGTCGGCGCTGACCGTCTGCTGAATGCGCTCGCTGCGCATACCCGCTATGGCGGTCCACTAATTGTGATTGATTTCGGCACTGCCACCACTTTCGATGTGGTGCATAGCGATGGGTCCTATCTGGGCGGCGCGATTTCGCCCGGCATCAATCTTTCCATCGAAGCACTGCATAAGGCGGCTGCCCGGCTGCCGCGCATTGGCATTGGCCGCCCGCAATCCGTGATCGGACGCGCGACCGTACCCGCCATGCAATCCGGCATCTATTGGGGCTATGTCGGCCTGGTGGAAGGCATTGTATCCCGCATCAAGGCGGAATATGGCGGGCCCATGAAGGTCATCGGCACGGGCGGCCTTGCCCCCCTATTCGCCGAAGGCACCCTTGTCATTGAAAGAACCGATCCCGACATAACCCTGGAAGGGTTGCGCCTGCTGGCCGAGCGCAATCCTTCTTCTGTCTTCCACCAGAGCGCGCTCCGCGATCCCCTCAGATCGGATTCTGATTAGCACCATGAATGTCATGACTGGCGATCTTGCCTTTATCCCGCTGGGCGGGACGGGTGAGATCGGAATGAACCTTAATGTCTATCGCTGTGATGGCGCCTTGCTGGCGGTGGATTGCGGGCTTGGCTTTGCCGGGCCGGATCAGCCGGAAGCCGATATCATGGTGCCGGACGCGGCTTGGCTTGTCGAAAACCGAAGTGCTTTGCTTGGCATGATCATCACCCATGCGCATGAAGACCATATCGGCGCGGTGGTGCATTTGTGGCGGCAATTGCGCTGCCCTATCTATGGCACTGCCTTCGTGCTTTCCGTGCTGCGCCGCAAGCTTGGTGAAGCCGGCATGATCCATGAAGTGCACTTGCTGGAATTGCCGCCGGGCGGGCGCGTGAAGCTTGGCCCCTTTGATTGCGGCTTCATCCCCGTGACCCATTCCATCCCGGAAGCGCAGGCGCTGACCTTGCGCACGCCCTATGGCCTGGTGCTGCATACGGGCGATTGGAAGCTTGACCCCAATCCATTGATCGGCCCGCCCACGGATGAAGGCGCCTTCGCCAAGCTTGGCGAAGAAGGCGTGCTCGCCATGGTGTGTGATTCGACCAATGCGCTTGTCGAAGGCCATTCGGGAAGTGAGGCAGAAGTGCGCGCCTCACTCACGGAATTAGTCAAGGGCATCAAGGGACGCATCGCTGTTACCTGCTTCGCTTCCAATGTTGCGCGGCTTGAAAGCATTGCCGTTGCCGGACGCGCAGCGGGGCGGCAAGTGGCGCTGCTTGGGCGGTCGCTTCGGAATATGGAAGCCTCGGCGCGGGAATGCGGCTATCTGAAATCCCTGCCGCCCTTTTTGGATGAAGCAGAAGCGGGCTTCCTGCCCGATGATGAAATCCTGCTGATCTGCACCGGCAGCCAGGGCGAACCCCGTTCCGCCATGGCGAAGATCGCGGAAGACAAGCACCCGGCCATTGCGCTGGGTGAAGGCGATACGGTGATCTTTTCCTCCCGCCAGATACCGGGGAATGAGGTCGCGATTCAACGCGTGCAGGATGGTCTGGTGCGCCGCGGCTGCCGCGTGATCACGGATGAACAGGCGATGGTGCATGTGTCCGGCCACCCGGCGCGCGAAGAACTGCGCCGCCTATACGCGCTGGTAAAACCGCGCATCGCGGTGCCGGTGCATGGCGAATGGCGGCACATGCAGGAACATGCGGATCTGGCGCGCGCCACGGGCGCCAAGCCTGTATTGCTGAATGATGGCGATGTGCTGCGCCTTTCCGGCAATCGGGCTGAGGTGATTGAAGCTGTCCCCACTGGCCGCCTTGCCGTGGATGGTGACCGGCTTTTGCCCTTGGATGGCGATGTCATCGCCGCGCGCCGGCGCATGATGTTCAATGGCGTGGTGCTGGCATCCGTCGCACTTGACCGGCAGGGCAAGGTGCTGGGCGATCCCGTGATCACGGCCCCCGGGCTTTTCGCCGAACAGGACCCCGAACCTGGGCTGGTTGCCGCCGAGCTTCGCCGCAGCATTGCCGATCTGCCAGCGGGGCTGCGCGATGATGATGAAACGTTGCGCGAATCGCTCCGTGCCGCCTTGCGCAAGGCTTTGGGGCGGCGTTTCAAGAAGCGGCCGAATGTCGAAATCCACGTGATCAGGGTTTGAGCCATGTCGGTCTTCACCGGCGTCATTGTCTATCTGCTGATCTGGTGGCTGGCGCTGTTCTGCGTGCTGCCGATAGGCACGCGTCCCGATTCCCGGGGCAAGATGGAAGAAGGTGGCTGGCGCGGCGCGCCGCAAAAGCACCTCATGGGCTGGAAGCTGCTTGGCACCACGGCGCTGGCGGGGGTGAGTTGGGGGGCGGTTTGGTGGATGATTGAAAGCGAATGGCTTTCTTTCCGGACCGGAATCCTCGCAATGCCTACTAATTAAGCGAAAAACCGACCCTAGGGTCGGTTTTGCCTTATGTTCGGGCAATTTAAGTCTGGTAGCCGCTTTTTTGACCTTGCTCATGGCTCTTTTTGATTGAGCCTTAGAAGCTGGTCCGCCATTCTATCACTTGAGAGGTGGATTGGTTCCTTCCTCTGAGGTGTGACTGGCGTTTCCTCCCTAAACTTAGGCCGCTGCCTGATGGTGGCGGCCTTTTCTTTTTTAAATGTTTGTGACGCTAAGTTGCAAGCACAAAAATGCCATAAACCAGCCAGAAATGACGATTTGCTGCGCCGCACAATCAATTTGCGACGTTTTCTTGCGAAACCGGCACCGGTGATTTCACCCAAGACACTTCTGGATTAGGGTGCGCCCCCAAGCGACATACGATCAAAGGATTAGACCCTTGCGCCTCACTCGCGCCTTCCTGCCGACACTCAAGGAAACCCCGGCCGAGGCGCAAATCGCCTCTCACCGCCTCATGCTGCGTGCGGGGCTGATCCGCCAGACCTCGGCGGGTATCTATGCCTGGCTGCCGGCGGGGCTCCGCGTGCTGCGCCGCGTGGAGCAGATTGTGCGTGAAGAACAGGACCGCGCCGGGGCGCAGGAAATCCTGATGCCGACCATCCAGCCGGCGGAGCTGTGGCGCGAAAGCGGGCGCTATGATGATTACGGCAAGGAAATGCTCCGCATTCGTGACCGCCACGAACGCGAAATGCTGTTCGGCCCGAAGAATGAGGAAATGGTCACGGATATCTTCAAGCAATTCGCCAAATCCTACCGCGATTTGCCGCGCAACCTTTATCACATCCAGTGGAAATTCCGCGATGAAGTGCGGCCACGTTTCGGCGTGA
>CAMCZJ010000289.1 GCA_945886995.1 Asaia bogorensis | reverse complement strand
GGAATGGCTTGATAAGCTGCTGTATATTCCCTTTCTGCGCGATGTCGGGCGGCATTTCAGCGTCAATCGCATGCTGACGATGGAAAGCGTGAAGCAAAGGCTGGAACGTGATCAGCCGCTGACATTCCTTGAATTCAACTACATGCTGCTTCAGGCCTATGACTTCCTGGAATTGCGCCGACGCCATGGTGTGGTGCTGCAAATGGGCGGGTCCGATCAATGGGGCAATATCGTCATGGGGACGGATTTGATCCGGCGCATGGATCAGGCGGAAGCCTTTGGCCTGACAACGCAGCTGATTACCACCGCATCCGGGGCGAAGATGGGCAAGACAGCGAAGGGCGCTGTCTGGCTCAATGCCGATCGTGTTTCGCCTTATGATTACTGGCAATTCTGGCGCAATACGGAAGATGCCGATGTGGCGCGCTTCATGGGGTTGTTCACCGAATTGCCGATGGCTGAGGTCGCCCGCTACGCCGCGCTGCAAGGCGCTGAGGTGAATGAGGCGAAGAAAGCCCTTGCCACCGAAGCCTGTGCACTGCTGCATGGCCGCGAGGCTGCGGAAGCGGCGGCCGAGACAGCGCGCAAGGCGTTCGAGGAAGGGCTGAATGCGGCAAGCCTACCCACCGTGGTTTCGGCCCTGCCGGCGAGCATTGTTGACGTACTAGTGGAACACAAGCTGGTGCCGAGCAAAGGTGAGGCGCGGCGCTTGATCGCCAATGGTGGCATTTACGCCAATAATGAACCTGTTGCGGCGATTGATCGCGTACTGACCGAAGCGGATCTTCTGGATGGCGTGATCAGGCTTTCCATCGGCAAGAAGCGCCATGTTTTGCTGAAGCCGGCCTGACCTTATCCGGCTTTACGCCATAACTCCGGCTGCAATTCTTCCTTGCGGTTCGGAAACAGCATGGCGCAGGCGAGGGTCACGCAAGCCACCCCGCCCAGCACCAGCATGGCAAGCGCGAGCGATCCTGTAGCTTCATGCAAAAAGGCAATGAGTGGCGAGGCTATCGCCGCACCCAGAAAGCCCACCGTAAAGCGAATGGAATAAAGCTTCGCGCGCAGGGCGGGGGCGACATAGCGCGCGGTCATTGTCTCATTCACTGTCACCTGGCCGAAGATGCAGGCCGCGACCAGCCCCGCCACCGGCAGCACCACCCAACCATCCAGAAAGGCGAGTGCGAATAACCCCGGCACTACCAGCACCGCGAGCGGCATGAACACGGTCTTGAGTGTGTGTCGGTCAATCATCCGCCCCACGCTGAATTGCGCGACACCGCCGCAAATAGTGGCGAGGAAGGAAAGCAGGCCCACAATCGGCAGTAATTCCGGGCTGCCGGCCAGGCGTTCCTGCATCAGCTTTGGGATCAGCAAAGTATAGGCGTTGAACACGAGGCCAGAGACAGTGGCGATGGCGAGCAGAATGATCACCGCGCGGCGCACCAGCGCCGCTGGAATCTCAGGAAAGGGCTTGCCGCCCGCCTGGATGCGCGCCGAATCAAAGGGCGGTTCGCGCCAGTAAATGAACCCCGCAATGATGCAGGCGATACCAGGGACGATGAAGGCCCAGCGCCAGCCAGCATCGGCGGCGATAAAGGCCGTCAGCACCGGGGCGGTTGCCACCCCCAAATTGCCGAAAACACCATTAACCCCCATGGCGCGGCCCACTTTCTCGCCGGCGGCTTCCACGAGTATCGCGGTGCCGATCGGGTGATAAATCGCCACAAAGGCCCCCATGGCGCCAAGCGTGATGGCAAGGGTCAAGGGCGTTGGCGCAAAGCCCGCCGCCACCATGAAGGCGCCGGAGCCCATGAAGAAGGCCACCATCAAAAAGCGCCGCCCGAAACGCTCCGCCAGCCAGCCCATGGGCAGGGCGCAAAGCCCGTAAATCACGAACATGGTAGTGCCGAGTGCAAGGATGGGTCCGTAATCCGCGCCGAAAATCCCCGCATCCTGCTGCACCATGGCAAGCACGGCGGTGGCCAGGATCAGCAGGCTGTAATGGGTGAAACCATGCGCGGCATTGATCAGAACCACCTGCCGCCGTGCCGCATCCATGCGCCTATCCCCCAAAAACTGCGGGCATCATGCAGGATTGGCCGGGCTTGCGCCACGGGGGGCGTGGCGGCGCAATTGGCACAGCACATCGCGCGGGTGGAAGGCGCCAAGGGCCATGCCGGTGAGCGTAAAGGCCGCCATGCCAACCAGGATCATGAGGCTCGCACGCAGCACATTGCCTAGCCCCGGCAGCGCCAGCCCGACGCCAAACACGAGCGCCGCCATGGCAGCACTGGCCAGCACCAGCCGCGGCAGCACGCGCCGGCAGCGCCGGTCCAGCACCATGTGGCCTCGGCGGACCAGCAGCCAGGCGAGCAGCCCGGCATTCACCCAGGCGGCGAGGCTGGTGGCCAAGGCAATGCCGACATGGCCCAGCACATCCATCAAGGCCAGATTGAGCGCAAGATTGACCGCGACCGAGGCAATGCCAATCCGCACCGGGGCGGAGGTATCGCCGCGCGCAAAAAACGCCGGCGCAAAAACCTTCACCAGCACAAAGGCCGGCAGCCCGACGGCATAGGCCACCAACGCCGAAGCCGAGGCGCTACTTGCCACCGCATCAAAGGCGCCGCGCTGGAACAAAGCCGCGATGATCGGCCCCGCCGCCACTGCCAGCCCCGCTGCACAAGGCAGCGTGAGCAGCACGGCCAATTCAACGCCACGATTAAGCGCGCGATGCGCCGAAAGCTTCTCCCCTAGGCGCAAATGCCGCGCGAGCAGCGGCAAAAGCGCCGTGCCCAGCGCCGCGCCAATCACGCCAAGCGGCAGCTGCGCCACGCGATCGGCGTAATAGAGGTAGGAAACCGCGCCACTCGGCAGCAGGGAAGCGATCACCACATCCACCGCCAGATTGATCTGCGTGACACCCGCCCCCAGCACGCCAGGCAGCATGCGGCGCAGGACTTGGCGAATGGGCGGTGTCAGTGCCGGGCGGCGATAGAGCCGGAGCGCCATGCCCGCCTGCCGCGCTGCGACCCAGACCATGGCAAGCTGCACGACGCCAGCAGCAAAAACCCCCCAGGCCAAGGCGTGGCCAGGTGTGGGCAGATAGGGCGTGAGGCCAACCAAGGCCGCCATCAACAACAGGTTGAAGAATACCGGCGCGGCGGCGGCGGCGGCGAAGCGGTCCAGGCTGTTCAGCACGCCGGAAATCAACGCCGTCAGGCAGATTAGCGGCATGTAGAAAAACGTGATGCGGGTCAGTTCAACGGCGAGCGCAAATTTCTCCGGCGTGGAGGCAAAGCCCGGTGCCAGCACGCCGATTACCTGCGGCATGAAAATCAACGCCACCAGCGTCAGTAGCGAAAGCCATAGCGCCATCAACGCGCCCATGCGTTCCGCCATGTCACGCGCCGCAGCGCGGCCTTCGGCGGCCAGCATGCCGGCAAAGGCGGGCACAAAGGCCGCGTTGAAAGCGCCCTCCCCAAAAAGGCGGCGGAACAGATTGGGCAGTTTCAGCGCCACGAAAAACGCATCCGCGACCGGCCCCGCCCCAAGGCGGGAGGCAATCAGCATGTCCCGGGCGAAGCCAAGAATGCGGCTAGCCATGGTCCAGCTTCCGATGGTGAACACGGAGCGCAGCATGGGAAGGGGTGTAGGCGGGGCCGCGGCGAAGCGGAAGAGCGCTTGTCCTGAAGGCCTGGTGCGCCTAGGTGAAGGGCTTATCCCGGCCAGCGTGCCGAACCCTTCCGCGAGTAACCACGCGATACCATGATGAACGATACGAACGAACCCAACGCCCCCCAAGCGGCGGCGCAAGAACCCACCCCCGAAGCCCCGGCGATGAGTGCCGAGGAACGGCTTGTCATGCTGGCGCA
>CAMCZJ010000288.1 GCA_945886995.1 Asaia bogorensis | reverse complement strand
GATTTCACGGTGGGAACGCAGCTAGAGCTGCTCTTGGACCAGGTTCTGGTCGGGGATTCGATTGCCATGCTGCGCCGCCTGCCGCCGGCGAGCGTGCATGCGATCTTTGCTGACCCGCCCTATAACCTGCAGTTAAAGGGCGAATTGCGCCGCCCGGACGAAAGCATTGTGGATGGCGTGGATGATGCCTGGGATCGCTTCCCCGATCTGGCCGCCTATGACGCCTTTACCCGCGCCTGGCTGACCGAATGCCGGCGCGTTTTGCGCAAGGATGGCACGATTTGGGTGATGGGCGCCTACCATAATGTGTTCCGGCTGGGGGTAGCGCTACAGGACCTCGGCTTTTGGATTTTGAATGATGTGATCTGGCGCAAGGCCAACCCCATGCCGAATTTCCGGGGGCGGCGCTTCACCAATGCGCATGAAACCCTGATCTGGGCCGCGCATGGGCAGGATTCCAAATATCGCTTCAACTACGCCGCCATGAAGGCGCTGAATGATGATGTGCAAATGCGCAGCGACTGGTTCATCCCGCTTTGCACGGGTGGTGAGCGGCTGCGCGATGAAAATGGCGACAAGCTGCACCCGACGCAAAAGCCCGAAGCGCTGCTGCATCGCGTGATCCTGTCCTGCACTCAACCGGGAGAGGTGGTGCTTGACCCCTTCCTTGGTTCCGGCACCACGGCAGCGGTCGCCAAACGCCTGGGAAGGCGCTTCATCGGCATTGAACGTGAAGAACGCTACGCCAATGGCGCACGCGCGCGGCTGGCCGCGGTGGAACCCATGCCGGAATCAGCCGCGCTTGCCCTGCCATCACGCCGCGAACAGCCGCGCATTCCCTTCGGCACGTTGGTAGAACGCGGGCTGGTGCCGGCGGGCAGTGTGCTGACCGATGCGCGCCGGCGCTGGCGCGCCGAAGTGGGCGCGGATGGCACGCTCCGCTGCGGTAAGGCAGCCGGTTCCATCCATCAAGTTGGGGCGGCGGTGCAGGAAGTGCCTTCCTGCAATGGCTGGCTGTTCTGGCATATGGAGGCCAAGGGCGGGCTGCGCGTTTTGGACGAATTGCGCGCGGAGATCGTGGGGCGCTGAGCGCTTCAACCACCTGAACCATCAAAGCGCCGCCGCCACGCAACGCTAAGCTTTTCTGGTCCAGCAATATCATAAACGATATCCCGCCAGCGCATGCGCCGCGCCGCCACCGATGACAGAATGATGGCAAGCAGGATCAGCACCGGGATCGGTGGCAAAAGCGCCATCATGGCCTGACGCCATTTTTGCGCTGTGGTCATGGGGGCGGCGATTTCCTCGGCCACACGCATTTGGCATCGCAAGGAAGCCAAGCGCAGCAGCAGGATCATCCCAAGACAAAGCTGTGCAAACACATGGCCGCTGAAGCTTGCTGCCAGCAACAGCAGAATGCCCAGCGCATGCAGCGTGGTAATGCCCAAGGCAAAGGCGGGTGCGGCTGGCTGGTAATGCCAACCATATTGGAATTGGCGGCGATAAAAACCAAAGCCACGCGCCGCACTTGGCAGCGGCACCAGCAGCGCGCGGCGCGTCAATAGGCGCAAGCCAAGCGCACGCGCCCTTAAACCAGCGGAAAGATCATCCACCAATTGCCGCGCATAAAGCCCCGGCAGATCAAGCTGGCGCAGCGCAGCGGCGCTATAGGCGGTGGACCCACCCCAAAGCAGCCCAAGCCCTTTCAACCTGGGCAAAAGCGCGACGCCATGATCCAACCAGGCAATCGCTTGCGCCATCCACCCCGCGCCACCGGGTTGCAGCCAGCGATAGCCGGTGACGATATCATAACGCCCATCCAGAACGGGCCCAACCAGACAGCCAAGCCAATAATCCTGCGGCCTGATATCGCCATCGAACACAACAACCGCGTCATCACGCGCATCAATCAGCGCCATGGCCGCGGCAAGATTGGCGCATTTCTGCGCGGTTACCTCAGCCTCACCCGAAATCACGTATTCAAGCGGAAAGGGCAGCATGGGCGCCAAGGCACGCGCTTGCGCCAAGGCAGGATCATGCGCGCTTTCCACCGCAAGGATCAGCCGACGCGCGTGAAACTCCTGCGCGGCCAGCGCCGCGAAAAGCGCTGCAAGCCCTGGCTGATCGCCACGTAGCGCCAGAATAAGCGAAACATTGCCCGCCCGATCCGCACCCGCGCGCCTGATGCGCCGCAAATGCCAGATGGACAGCAGCAGAAACCCCAGCGTGATCAGCAGAGAAAAACCACCGAGACTCCAAGCAAGCCAGATCATGCGTGCGTGGCGCGCCGCGCCATCAACATCGGCAAGCCGCCATCCGGGCGCAACGTCAGTCTGAGTTTCGGCATCACGCGATGCTGCGGCGCGATGGTGAAATCCAGCCGTCGCAGCATAACGGGCAGAAACACCATCATCTCCGCCATGCCAAAGGCCGCCCCGGCGCAAACCCGTGGACCAAGGCCGAAGGGGATATGCGCAAAGCGTTGAGGCTTTTCCGGCGCATCCGGCAGGAAGCGTTCTGGGCGAAATTCATGCGGCGCGTCCCAGACCAGCGCATTGCGCTGCAACAGCCAGGGCAGGCAGGCAACCATTCCACCCTTGCGAATATCCCAACGCCTGATGCGATCAGCGCGCATGGCCTGGCGCGACAGGATTGCAACCGGCGGGTAAAGGCGCAGCGTTTCCTGCACCACCGCGCGGGTGAAAACCAGCGCGGGCAGATCGGCAGCCTCTGGCGCGCGCCCATCGCCCAGAACGGCCTGCCATTCCGCGCGCAACCGATTGAGCGTTGGCGCATGGCTTGCGGCCAGATAAAGCGCCCAAGCCAGCGCATTGGCGGAAGTTTCACTGCCTGCCAGCAGCATCATGGCAATTTCATCCACCAGCGCCGCGTGATCCAGCACAGCCCCACCATCATCGCGTCGTGCTGCGGCAAAGCCTGCAAAGGGCGCGGTCAAGGCATGGCGTTGCAGCAGCGCTTCAATCAGCGCGCGGATATCGCGTGCCGCCCGGCGCGCGCGGCGGCTTTGCGGTGTTGGCACCCAGGCCGGCAGACCGAGCAGATGGGCAAGATCAATACTCTCCACCGCATCCTGATAAATCGCGAAGGCAGCGGCCAAATCACGCGAAGCCGCCGGCGCGACTTCTGGCCCAAAGACTGCCAGCATCACAATGCGCGCGGTCGCGATGGCAAGATCAGGCGCGATATCGCGCGGCGGCCCGCCTGCTGCCACTTCCCATTCCACCGCCACTTCGTGGGCCACTTGCATGAATAGCGGATGGAATTGCGGAAGTCCCGCCGGGTGCAGTGCGGGCGCAAGCGCATCACGCCTTTCGCGCCAGACCTCACCATGATTGATGAAAAGGCTCTCACCAATCACGGGCGCCAAAGCGCGTTCCATGAAATGCGATTTGCGCCCGTAAACATCGTGGCGCAGTACGAAGATATCGCGCACCAGCTCCGGCGTATTCACGATGATCATGCGCCGGCCAAGCAGGTGCAATGGAATACATTCGGCCTGGTAGCTGCGGGCGAGAAAGCCGCTGAGTATATTGCCGCGCAGCAGCCTGATCATTTCGAAAGCCCCGGGCAGGCTTTCGCGCGGTTCCGGAAAGGGGGGAATGAAGGGTGCAGCGGTCACGATGGGGCCGAGTATAGGCGCGCCGCGCGGTTATGACGAAACCTCATGCGGATATTCCTGCCAAAACTAATAACTTCCGCATCACGCTGGGCAGGGCCTGCGCCGCTTCCGCAGGCGTCAGCCATTCGCCTTCCGGGCGTTTGCGCCGCGCCGGCAAGCGCGCGCGGTAAAGCCGCATGGTCAGCGCAAAATGGGTGAAGACATGCCGTGCCTCACCAGGCACTGGCTGCCAGGTAAGCGCGATGGGCGCTTCGGCCAGTGCCTCG
>CAMCZJ010000287.1 GCA_945886995.1 Asaia bogorensis | reverse complement strand
GCCGCCAGTGGGAAGGAATAAAGCCGCTCCTCGCCCAGCAAAAACGCGCGCCCGCCTTGTGGGAAAAGCCGGGCAATGGCGGGATCGGTCACGCAAAGCCCGCCGGTGAAGGCGCCAAAGGCCGGCATCACCACGCGACGAGGATTGGCCACAAAACAGGGGCGGGAAATGCCGCCGGCCCGCGTGGGCGCTGTGGCCTTGGGGTGCAAATGCCCGGCGATCTCAGGCGGCGCCTGGCGCGAAAAAGGGCTTGGGATATGGCGGAAGGTGATTGGCCCCTGGCGCCATTCGGCAACCGCCTGACCTGGCAGATCGCATGGCGGCGCGGGGTCGTGATTGCCCAGCACCCAAATGGGTTCCAGCCCCGCCAAAAGGCGTAGCAGGGCCGCACGGTCCGTGGACGAGAGGCGTGCCGCACCATCGGCGTCATGGAAACTATCGCCCAGAAACACCAGCCGCTTCGGCCTATAGCGCCGGATCAGCAACGCGAGCCGTGCGAGGGTTTCGCGCGTATCATAGGGCGGCAGGAAATAGCCCGCGCGCGCGAAGGCGCTCCCTTTTTCCAAATGCAAATCCGCGACGCAAAGCAGCTTCTGCGCCGGCCAATGCAGCACGCCAGCGGGGTCCAGCATCACGCGCTCCGCGCCCAAATGCAGCGGCGCGGCATTCATGAGGCGCGCCTTGGTGCAGAACGGATAAAGCGCGACCGCCGCGCCTCACGCGGTTTTGGCCGCGCTGAGGCTCCGCGCGTGATGATGCCATCCGTCATGTCGGCGAGCGTTTCGCCAAATTCTTCGGCGCCATCGGTCGCTTCCGCCACCAGCGCGGCTGCTTCCGCAAGCAGCGCATCCTCAGCGCCACCCGCCACCCATTCGCGCCCTTCTTCAATCAGCGCAGGCACCGCAAGCGGCGAAACGCGCGAAAGCCCACGATGCGTGATACGCCCCTGAATGCGCGCGAGAAGGGAAGCGATGCGCGCCACATCCGTGAGGCCCCGCGCGGCTTCTTCGCGCGTGGCGCGCAAAAGTATGTGATCCGGTTCATGCCGGCGCAGCACATCATAAATCAAATCAGCATTCATGGTCATTTGCCGGCCAGATTTCGCGAGCCCCGGATGGTGTTTTTCAAGCAGGCCCGCAATGGTTGCGATATTGCGGAAGCTGCGCCGCAGCATGGAAGATTCCGCGAGCCATTCTTCCATCTCATCGCCCAATATGTCTTCGGCAAAGAGCCTCTCCACGCCGGTCGGTTCAAAGGCGGACCAGATCGCCAGCACATAATCCGTGCCCACATAGCCAAGCGGCCCCATGCCAAGCCGTTCCATGCGCTTCGTCACCAAAAGCCCAAGCGTTTGATGCGCCAAGCGCCCTTCAAACGTATAGGCCACCAGGAACCAGCGCCCACCGCGCGGGAAGGTTTCAATCAGCAAGCCATCGGATGGCGGCAATTCGCTCCGCAGGCTTTGCAGCCGAAGCCATTCCTGAACCGGTTCGGGCAAATGCGCCCAGCGCGCGGGATCATGCAAAATGGCGCGCACCCTTGCGGCAAGCCAGGTGGTGAGCGGCATGCGGCTACCGGCATAAACCGGCACGCGGGGTTCATCGGTGCCGCCAGGGCTCACGATCACCGCTGTAGGATCAAGCCTTTCATAGCGAACCACCTGGCCCGCAAACAGAAAGCAATCACCGGCCGTGAGGGTGGAGACGAACCATTCCTCAACCTCACCCAAAGTGCCGCCGCCACGAAACCGCACCTTGATCATGGGGGTTTCGACAATCGTGCCAAGGTTCAGGCGAAATTGCCGTGCTGCGCGCGCATCACGGATATGCAGCCGCCCTTCAGAATCGCGAAACAGCCGACGGAAACGCTCATAGGCTGCCAGCGCATAGCCGCCATCTTCGACAAAGCGCACCACATCATCGAAATCGCGCCGCGTGAGAGCGGCATAGGGCGCGGCGCGGATCACTTCGGCGTATAATTCATCCGGATGAAACGGCGCGTGGCACGCCATGGCCAGCACATGCTGCGCCAGCACATCAAGGCCGCCCGGGCGCGGCGGGTCGCCATCCAATTCGCCTGCCGCTGCGGCTTCCATGGCGGCCACGCATTCAATCACTTCAAACCGATTGGCCGGCACCAGCACGGCGCGTGATGGCTCATCCATCCGGTGATTGGCGCGGCCCACGCGCTGCAATAGCCGCGCGACACCTTTGGGCGCGCCAATCTGGATCACCTGATCCACATCCCCCCAATCAATGCCGAGATCGAGTGACGCGGTGGCGACCACCGCACGCAGCTTGCCCGCTGCCATGGCCGCTTCAACCTTGCGGCGCTGTTCAATTTCAAGGCTGCCATGATGCAGCGCGATGGGCAGCGCTGCTTCATTCAGCCGCCAGAGTGCGGCGAAGCAAAGCTCCGCCTGGGCGCGGGTATTGACGAAGACAATCGTGACGCGCGCGGCTTCGATGCGCTGATAGACTTCCGGCATGGAAGCGAGCCCCATATGCCCACCCCAGGGCAAATGGCCTTCGGGCAATTGCAGATCAAATACCGGCGCGGCGCCACCTTCCGCCGTGATCAGCCGGACAGATTCCGCTTGCGCATCCGGCGCCAACCAGGCGCGCAAGGCATCCGGCACCGCCACGGTCGCGGAAAGCCCAATGCGTTTCGCGCCTGGCGCCAGCACGGCAAGGCGCGATAGGCAAAGCGCCAATTGATCCCCGCGCTTGGTGCCGGCCAAAGCGTGGATTTCATCAATGATGATGCCGCCAAGCCTGGCAAAGAATTCGGCGGCCTCTGGCTGGGACAGCAAAAGCGTGAGGCTTTCCGGCGTGGTCAGCAGGATATGCGGCGGGGCGGTGCGTTGCCGTGCGCGGCGATTGGCGGGTGTGTCACCGGTGCGGGTTTCAACGCGAATGGGCAGTGCCATGTCGCCAATCGGCGCCATCAGATTGCGCGCAATATCCACCGCCAAGGCCTTCAAGGGCGAGATATACAGCGTATGCAGCCCTTCGGGTGGTGTTGCCGCCAGATCCAAAAGTGTCGGCAGGAAGCCGGCCAAAGTCTTGCCCCCACCGGTGGGCGCCACCAGCAGCGCGTGATCACCGCCTGCCACCGCCGCCAGAACATCAAGCTGATGCGCGCGCGGCTGCCAGCCACGCGCCACAAACCAGCCGGCAAAAGGTTCTGGTAATGTTCGCATTCAGCGCTATCTATGGCGCGACCCACCCCTGAGGCAAGCCCGGAAGCCAATGCCCCTGATCGCCCCGCCCCATCCCGAGACCTGGCTGAAAGTGACCCAAGCCGGGCTATTCTGCGAACCGGGTGGTTTTTTCATTGACCCGCTCCGCGCCGTGGATCGCGCCGTGATCAGCCATGGCCATTCAGATCACGCGCGCCCCGGTCATGCGGCGGTGCTGGCCACGCCCGAGACTCTGGCCATCATGACCGCGCGTTTGGGCGAAGGCCGTGCGGGGGCCACGCAACAGGCTCTACGCTATGGGGAGGTAATCACCATCAATGGCGTGAAGGTCTGGCTGCGGCCGGCTGGGCATGTGCTGGGCTCGGCGCAGATCGCGCTGGAATGGCAGGGCAGCCGCGTGGTGGTCTCGGGCGATTACAAGCGTCGCGCCGATCCAAGCTGCGCGGCTTTTGAAGTTGAGCGCTGCGATGTCTTCATCACGGAAGCGACCTTTGCGCTGCCGGTATTTCGCCACCCGGATGCGATGAGGGAAATTGGGCGGCTTTTGCGATCAGCCGCGTTATTCCCCGAACGCACCCATGTGATTGGCTGTTATTCGCTCGGCAAATGCCAGCGGCTGATCCGGATGTTGCGCCAGGCGGGCTATGACAGCCCAATCCATCTGCATGGCGCGCATCAGGCGCTTTGCGGTGTTTATGAGGAATTGG
>CAMCZJ010000286.1 GCA_945886995.1 Asaia bogorensis | reverse complement strand
CCGGCACCGCCCGGCATCGCGATTTCGCGTTCCACGGTCAGCACCGGCACCGGCGCTTCCGGGCTGATGCGCTGCGCCCGGCCATAGACATAGCGGTCCAGCATGGCATCGCCCACCACCAGCGCCGAAGCGTGGCGGAGCTGCCGCGCCGCAGCCATCAATTCAGCGACAGAGATTTCAGCCAATGGCCGATCCATGAGGGGCGCCTTTCTTACAGTTTTGCGTAACCCAGGCACGGGGTAGGACGCAAGCGGTCCATGGCACCTTACGCCCCGGCCAGGGTCAGCCCCTCAATCCTGAGCGTCGGACAATCCGTCCCGCGCCGGAACACCAGATCATTGGCGGCGGTCATGTTGAGGAACATCTGCTTCAGATTGCCGGCGACGGTGGTTGCGATGACGACAGTGTCCAGGACTCCAACCATGGCTTTGATCGTTCCCAAGGGCAGTTTGGCTTCTGATCGAAGTTGGGCGTATAAATATTAGGAATTTAATTAGTAGTGCAGTGGAGATTATTTCCTAAATAGAAGCAATTTGTTTGCCGAGGCCGGTTAAGATTATTTAATATTTGTTGCTGTTGGAATGATTGCTGCAATTGCATTTGCTGCTGGTTCTGAAGGGCGTTGGCTTGTGCCATCGAAGCAGAAAAAGCCGCCCAGGCTGCTTCCCGTTGGCGAGCCTCGGCTTGGGCCGCCGCGCTACGCTGAGCTTGGAGCGTTTGATTGGCCTCAGCCCAACGCAAATCCATTTCGCCGCGCTCCTTCATGATTCTTTCGGCCGCAGTTCCCCACGAAATCTCCCGCCTCATGAGCGCGGCATAGACAATGTCTACACGAGACCAAAAATTTTGCTGTAGGCCAACATGTACGGGGGACATGCCACGCAATGCTTCAAGGAAATGCTGACGACATGAAATATGTTCTTCATGCCACGCAGAGAGAATACGTAGATCAGCTTGCGTGGGTAAGGCGCGATTTGATAACTGGGACATCGTTGCGGGCTCATTTGCACGGATTGGGAGTCGCTCTGAGATGAAAGTCCCTTCTGGGCTAGCTCGATTCGCCTGTTGGCACTCGTTCCCTCGCGCGAAGGCGGCATTGTACACTTTATCTGCTTCGGACGTTTGCCGCTGGGGCGTTGTCGCACCGCCACAAGCTGCGAGGAGCCAAAACATTATGAGAGAACAAAATCGAGTGGCTCGAACATGTAAATTCTTGGTAGTCATGAAACGATGAACCTCCAAATTACAGAATAAACCTGTCCGTGGAACAGACCGACGCACGCGGTGGAGACCCCAGTTTTAACCCATGCTAAAAATCAAACGCATTTATCAAACCCTTTTCTGCATTGATGCCTTATTCGCTATCAATGATCAAGAAAAAAGCACATTGAATCCACACGTCACGTGATGCGATTCTGTAGCCCCGTGAACAGTGACCGAGCAGTTTGAAGAAACGGCTCCGATATCGAACCTTATAAGATCCAGACCGCGTTCGCTCCCACCTCTTTTCCTGTTGCGTAGGCGAGCTCGGAGCCGCAGGCTTCTTCACGCCCCCGCCAGGGTCAGCCCTTCAATCCGCAGGGTCGGGCAATCCGTCCCGCGCCGGAAGACTAGATCATTCGCGGCGGTCAGGTTCAGGAAGATCTGCTTCAGGTTCCCGGCGATGGTGATCTCACTCACCGCTTCCGCCAGCACCCCGTCCCGGATCATGAAGCCCGCCGCGCCACGGCTATAATCGCCGGTCACGCCATTCACGCCCATGCCGATCAATTCCGTGACGTAAAGCCCTTCCTTGATGTCGGCCATAAGCTCAGCCGGGCTCAGAATCCCAGGCGAAAGCCACAGATTGCTCGGCGCCGGGCCAGGCGGGCCGCCGGTGCCGCGGCTGGCATGGCCGGTGGAAGCCAGGCCCAATTGCCGGGCGCTGCGCCAATCCATGACCCAGCTTGTCAGCAAACCATCCTGCACAATGGCGCGGGGCGCGCCCGGCATGCCTTCCCCATCAAAGGGGCGGGAACGCAGGCCGCGCGGGCGGGTTGGGTCATCATGCACCGTCAGACCTTTGGGCAGGATCTGCTGGCCCATGGAATCCTTCAGAAAGGACGTCCCGCGCGCCACCGCCGCACCATTGATGGCGCCCATCAGATGCCCAAGGATGGAACCCGAAACACGCGGGTCCAGCACCACCGGAATACGCGCGGTCTTGGCGCGCACCGGGTTCAGGCGGCGCACTGCCTTTTCCGCTGCCACGCGCCCAACCAAGGCCGGGTCCGGCAAATCGGCCAGATAGACCGATTGCCAGTAATCATAATCCCGCTCCATCCCCGTGCCTTCACCGGCGACGGCGGTGGCGGAAATGCCATGCGATGTCCGGGCGTATTGACCGGCGAAACCATTGGACGAAACCAGGGCAATCTCGGTCCGGCCCCAGCCGGCGCCTGCGCCTTCGCTATTGGTAATGCCCTTCACCGCCATCGCCGCTTCTTCCGCCAGCGCGGCACGGGCCAGCAAAGCTTCGGCGGTGGGCTCGGTTGGGTCTTCCAAATCCAGCGCGCGGGCAGGAATGGCAACGGCCTCCGGCAGGCCAGCAAAGGGGTCTTCCGGCACCACGCGGGCCATCGCTACGGCGCGTTCCGCCAAAGCGGCAAAACCCTTCGGGTCCGGTTCCGTGGAAGCGACAATCGCCTGGCGCTTGCCGATAAACACCCGCAAGCCAAGATCGAGACTTTCGGAGCGTTCCAGCTTTTCAATCGCCCCCAGGCGCCGATCCACGGAAAGCGAGGTTGAGGCAACCAGCAACGCATCCGCCGCATCCGCCCCCGCCGCGCGGGCGGCCTTGATCAGATCAGCAAGCGCATCCAGCCGGTTCATGCCGCAAGCTTCTCCATAATCGCGGCAACCGAGGGCACCTGCCCGGACGGCCCCATCACTGCCAAGGTCGGGCGCTGGCGGAAGGCGCGGGCAGCCGCCTGCTGCACCTGTTCCACGGTGACCGAGGCGATGCGCTGCTTGGTTTCCTCAATCGGGATCACGCGGCCATGCACCTGCAATTGCCGGGCAAGCTGTTCGCAACGACTTCCGGTGGATTCCAAGGACATCAGCAAGGAAGCGCGCAGCTGCGCCTTGGCGCGGGCCAATTCATCCTCGGTCACGTCGCGCTGCACCTTGATCAATTCCTCAAGCGTCACGGGCATCAATTCCGCCGCTTCCTTCTCACCCGTACCGGCATAGATCTGGAATAACCCGCCATCCCGGAAGGGCGAGGCAAAAGCATAGATCGCATAGACCAAACCGCGCTTTTCACGGATTTCCTGAAATAGCCGCGATGACATGCCACCACCCAGCAGCGTACCCAAAACCTGCGTCGGCCAATGCATCGGATCCAGATAGGGGACGGAAGGGAAACCCAGCACGATATGCACCTGGTCCAATTCGCGTTCTTCGCGGAATTCACCGCCGGCATAGCGCGCCACTTCCGGGGTTGCGATATCCACCTTGCGCAGATCGGCGAAATGCTTACCGACCATATCAAGCAAGGCATCATGATCAAGCGCACCCGCGCCGGCGACCACCATGGATGAAGGCCCGTAATTGCGGCCCATATAGCCCCTCAGCGCGTCGCGCGTCATGGCTTTGATTGACCCCTCCGTGCCCAGCACCGGCCGGCCCATGGGCTGATCCGGAAAGGCTGTGGATTGGAAATGGTCGAACACGATATCATCCGGCGTATCATTTGCCTGACCGATTTCCTGCAAGATCACGCCGCGTTCGCGTTCAACTTCTTCTGGCTCAAAGGTTGAATGCGTCAGGATATCGCCGATGATATCAACGGCGAGTGCCGTGTCTTCCTTCAGCACCTTGGCGTAATAGGCGGTTTGTTCGCGGGCGGTATAGGCATTCAAATGCCCGCCGACATTCTCAATTTCCCGCGCAAT
>CAMCZJ010000285.1 GCA_945886995.1 Asaia bogorensis | reverse complement strand
ATGATGGCCGAACAATCCAATGTCGGGTCGCGCATTTTCCGCAATTTCGTCGAACCATTGATTGATACGGACTGGATCGGCGATATGTCGCTCCAGCCAGGTCTCGCCACCAGCTGGCGTCGTATCAGCGACAATGTCGTTGAATTCTCACTACGGCGGGACGTGCGGTTCCATAATGGCGATGCCTTTACGGCTGAGGATGTTGTGTTTTCCTTCGGCCCGGACCGGATGTGGGGCGGTGGTCCACTTGGCAAGGAACCACCCCCGGGCGCCACGCAGATTGCGCGTCGCAGCTTCCCTGGCTTTGAACGAATGGAGGTGGTGGATAGCCACACCGTTCGCTTCATCAATAAGACACCTGATCTGACGCTGGAAGGCCAGATGGCGCGGACGGCCAGTATCATTGCCAATCCCCGCGCTTTCGCCGCAGCGCGCAGCTGGCAGGATTGGGCGCGTCGCCCTATTGGCACCGGGCCCTATATGGTCACGGAATTCAACCCAGATCGCATTTTGGTCCTGGATGCCTTTGATGGCCATTGGGCGGGCCGGCCACCAATCCGCCGGCTCCGTTTTGTGGAAATCCCCGAAGTTTCAAGCCGCATCAATGCGCTTCTTTCGGGAGAAGTTGATTTCGCCTGCGATATTCCGCCCGACCAGATCGCAACCATCGAACGCAATCCGCGTTTCGAAGTTGCCGGCGGTATTATTAACAACACGCGGATTACGGTATTCGATAAGACCCATGCGGTGCTTTCAAACCCGCTGATACGCCGGGCTCTCACGCATAGTATCGATCGCCAAGCCATTATTGATGCGCTTTGGGGTGGCCGGGTCAACGTACCCCGTGGGCTCAATTGGGAATACTATGCCGATATGTTCATTGGCGAACATGAAGCACCGCGCTTCGATCTTGCGGAAGCCCGGCGGTTGCTGCGGGAAGCCAATTACCGTGGTGAGCCCATTCCCTACCGTGCACTGAATAACTACTACACCAATCAAACCGCCACAGCGCAGATCCTTGTTGAGGGCTGGCGCGCCGCCGGCTTGAATGTCCAGCTGCAGATGCAGGAAAATTGGGGACAGATCACGGCGCGCACGCCCACACGTGCCATTCGCGATTGGTCGCAGACAGCGTCCCTACCCGATCCGGTTGCGCAAATCGTTCCCAATTGGGGCCGTAATGGCGCGACCTGGAATAATGGCGAATGGCGCAATGATGAATTCGCCACACTTGGCGACTTCCTCCAGTCCAGCGTTGATCGAGCAGCGCGCCGCCAAGCCTGGGCGCGCATGTTGCAGATCGTGGAACGGGAAGATCCTGGCTACACGGTCTTGCACCGCAATGGGAATTTTACCGCCAAACGCCGTGATATCCGCTGGAAAGCGGGGCCAAGCTTCGTGATGGATTTCCGTGCTTCAAATTGGGGAGCCTGACTTATGCTGATCTCTCGCCGTGCCGCCTTGCTGGCACCTGGCCTTCTTGCGGCACCCGCGCTTGCGCAGGCTGATAATCGCCCCGTCTTGACCATCGCCGTTCAGCGGCTTTCGAATTCCAATACATTTGAACCACCGCGCGAACAATCCAATGTCGGCTTTCGTATTCATGGGCTTTACTCTGAACAATTGATTGGCACGGATTGGCTCAATAATGCCGCCCTGGTGCCTGGATTGGCCACATCTTGGAAGCGCGTTGATGCGCGCACGCTCGACCTTACCTTGCGGCAGAATGTCAAGTTCCATGATGGCAGTCTGCTGACAGCCGAGGATGTGGTCTTTTCCTTCAACGAACGTCTTTTCGGCACGCAGGGTGCGACTGGCGCCGGGCGCAGCACCGTGCTGGCCGGGACCGCGACGAAGGAACCGCCCGCGGAAGTTGTTGCGGTTGGCCGGCGCACCTATCCAGGGCTTGAGCGGATCGAGATTCTGGATCAGCAGACCATTCGCTTTGTCAATCGGCTTCCCGATGTGACCTTGGAAGGACGTATCGCCCAGAGTGTTGGCGCTATCTTCTCTCGCGCTGCCTTTGGGCGTTCCGAAAGCTGGCTCTCTTGGGGGCGCACGCCAATCGGCACTGGCCCTTATCGTATCGCGGAATTCCGCCCGGATACGCTACTGGTTCTTGAAGCGCATGATGAATATTGGGGCGGCCGCCCACCAGCACGGCGCCTGCGCTTCGTTGAAGTGCCGGAAGTTTCCGGGCGACTCAACGGGCTTTTTTCAGGCGAATATGATTTCGCCTGTGATGTGCCGCCAGATCAGATCACGGTGGTGGAACGGAATCCGCGTTTCGAGGTTTTGGGGAGCCCGATCAACAATATCCGCAAACTTGCTTTCGATAAGACCCATCCCGTGCTTGCTGATGCGCGCATCCGCCGCGCCATGACGCATGCCATAGACCGGCAAGTTCTGGTGGACGCGCTTTGGGCCGGCCGCACCAAAATCCCGCGCGGTATGCAAATGGAAAGCTATGGGGAGATGTATCTGGCGGATTGGGAAAATCCCCGCTTTGACCCTGCTGAGGCGCGCCGACTGCTGCGTGAAGCCAATTATCGCGGCCAGCCCATCCCCTATCGCTTGCTTAATAACTACTACACCAATCAGGTCGCCAATGCACAGATCATGGTGGAGATGTGGCGCAGTGTCGGCATCAATGTTGTCATCGAAATGAAGGAAAATTTTGCTCAGGTGACGGAACGCACGCCTGGTCGCGGTGTACGCGATTGGTCCAATACCTCAGTCTTCGGCGATCCGGTGGCCGGGTTGCTACGCGCCTATGGTCCGCGCACGGAAGCGGAGCGCACCGGCGAATGGGCGAGCGATGATTTCAATCAAGTCTCCACGGCCTTGGAAGCGGAGACAGATCTTGCGCGCCGGCGGGAATTGTTCCGCCGCGTACTCACGATCGTTGAACGCGAAGACCCCGGCTACATCACGCTGCACCATGCGGCGGCCTTTACCGCCAAGCGGCGCAATATCGAATGGCGCGCTTCTTCCGGCTGGGCGATGATGTTTGGCCCTGGCAATTTGCGTGTTGGCGCGTGATGCCGCTGGTCAGCCTCACCGGGCTTTCGGTTGCTTTTGACGGAGCGCCTGCCCTGCGGGGCATTGACCTTTCGGTCGCCAAGGGTGAAGCGGTTGGGCTTGTCGGTGAAAGCGGCTGCGGCAAATCGGTCACTTGGCTGGCGGCGCTTGGCCTGCTGCCGGCCAAGGCACGCATCACTGGCAGCGTTGTGCTGGATGGGCAGGAATTGATCGGTGCGCCGCCTGCCATACTTGAAAAAGTGCGTGGCGGGCGCATCGCGATGATCTTCCAAGACCCGGCAAGTAGCCTCAATCCCGTGCACAGGATTGGCAAGCAGATCACGGAAGCACTCGCGTTGCACAGGAATATGGTGGGGCAAGCTGCACGCAGCGAAGCTAAGCGGTTGCTTGATCTTGTTGGCATCCCAGATGCCTCGCGGCGCTTGGATGCCTATCCGCATGAATTGTCAGGCGGCCAGAATCAACGTGTCATGATTGCCATCGCACTTGCTGGGCAACCTGAATTGCTGGTGGCGGATGAACCGACCACGGCGCTTGATGTGACGATCCAGGCGCAAATTCTTGAGCTTTTGAAAGACCTGCGGCGCCATATGGGGATGACCTTGGTGCTGATCAGTCATGATCTGGGCGTTGTGGCTGAATCCTGCGAACGCGTGGCGGTAATGTATGCGGGGCGCATTGTGGAAGAAGCACCGATTGGCCAGCTTTTTTCGGCCGCCGCGCATCCCTACACACAAGGCTTGCTAGGCGCTTTGCCGCCAATGGATGGCCCGCGGCGGCGGCTTGCAGCAATACCTGGCGGTGTTCCGGAACCCTGGGCCATGCCGCCGGGCTGCGCCTTCGCCCCACGCTGCGCGCACCGGGTGGCGGCGTGTGATGCGGGCGTGCCAGGATTG
>CAMCZJ010000284.1 GCA_945886995.1 Asaia bogorensis | reverse complement strand
GGGGCCAAATCCACATCAGTGTTGGCCAGCGCCAGGGTATCCTTGGCGGGCTGCAAGGAAGCGATGAAGGGCCAAGCAATGGCACCAACACCGACCGCGGCAAAAGCGCCGGTCACGAGTTTCAAAAAGTCACGCCGCGGCGCGCCATCTGGCGCCGCATGAGCGGTATCAGCCATCCTCACCATCCCTTTACGACGGGGGACCCTCTTGCCGAGGGCCTCACTTCGCCGCACGATTTAGGCCCGCACCCTTGGGGTGCCAAGATCACAACGAAATGGCGGCGCCGAAGCCTCGACCCCGCCAGGAAACGGGGTCTTATAGTAGTAGGGTTTGCAAGGTGTAAATCCGCCCCGGCCAAAGTTTAGGAAACCTAGCCATGGAAAAAAACGCTGCCGGCCCTTCAGGCCACCCCTTCGTGGCCCCCGCCCGCGCCTGGTTCGCGGAATTGCGGGACCGGCTTTGCGCTGCCTTTGAAGCGATTGAGGATGATTTGGCCGAGGGCCCGCACACACAACTACCCCCTGGGCGCTTCGCCCGCACCGCCTGGGAAAGGCCGGAAGGGGGCGGGGGGGTGATGTCCGTCATGAAAGGCCGGGTGTTTGAAAAGG
Organism: Asaia bogorensis; assembly: GCA_945886995.1. Lineage (GTDB taxonomy): Bacteria > Pseudomonadota > Alphaproteobacteria > Acetobacterales > Acetobacteraceae > Neoroseomonas > Neoroseomonas bogorensis_A. Next base: position 3,345 of record CAMCZJ010000284.1, on the reverse strand, counting down.
TGGGGGTCAATGTCTCCACCGTTTTTGGTGAATTCTCCCCGGAGTTCCGCAAGCAAATTCCGGGCGCCGAGGAAGACCCGCGCTTTCTGGCGACAGGTGTGTCTCTGGTGGCACATATGCAAAGCCCCCGCGTGCCGGCGGCGCATATGAATACGCGCTTCATTGTAACGCGGAATGCCTGGTTCGGCGGTGGGGGGGATATCACGCCCATGAAGCCAGAAGCGCCGGAAGCTGAAGCCGATGCGGCGGATTTCCACGCAGCCTTCAAGGGCGCCTGCGACAAGCATGACGAAACCTATTACCCGCGCTTCAAGCAATGGTGCGATGAGTATTTCTTTCTGCCCCATCGCGGCGAACCGCGGGGCCTTGGTGGGATTTTCTATGATTGGCTGGGTGATCGCACGCCAGGCAAAGGGATTGACGCCGATTTCACCTTCACCCGCGATGTGGGCCAGGCCTTCCTACAAGCCTATCCCGCCATCATCCGCAAACGCATGCATGAAGCCTGGACCGAGGCGGAGCGGGAACATCAGCTCATCCGCCGCGGGCGCTATGTGGAATTCAACCTGCTGCATGACCGGGGCACGATTTTCGGCCTGAAAACCGGGGGGAATGTTGAGGCCATCCTGATGTCCATGCCGCCGGCGGTGAAGTGGCCGTGAGGCGGTTACACCTTTCGCCGGCGCGGCCAACACAGCAAAGCCGCCACCGGCAATAGCCACATGACCCGCGCGCCATAGCGCGGATGCGGCCCGGAAAGCGCGCCGCAGATCAGCGCATTGCCCAGCACTGCCGCCAACAGAAACAGCGTGAGTGCCAGCACCAAACCCTGCCCGCGCCACGCCGCCCAGGCCAGCATTGGCAGCGCCAAAAGCACCACCACCAAATGGAAGGGATTGAGCGGTGTCAGCGCATCCTTCAAAAAGCCCTGCGCCTGCCTTGCCTGATCAAAATCCGCCAATTCGCGCGCCGAAAAACCCTGTTCGATGCGTGGGCGGACCGCCACCGCGAAATGCGCCCCATCCAAGGCGTCGCCAATGCCAAAGCTCATCAGCTGCGCCATCATGTTGCCAGCCATGGCATGCAGCACGCCAAGGGGGTTAGCGCGGAGCGTCTCGGCGATAATCTGCCCGGCTTCCGGCGCCAACATCATGCCACCCAGAAAGCGCGGCTGGCCGGCGGCGTCACGGTTCATCGGGCTTTCCGGCGCCCATAGGAAATCATTGGCCGGCATGGGCAGCCGATCCGTGAAGGCGCAAAGATACCAGCCGGCATCAGGGCAGCGCGCCTTCAGCACTGCCGTCGCCGGGCCATCTTCCTGCAAGCGGGCGAGCATGAAACTGGCGCCATAGGGCGAAAGGGCGAAGCGCCCATGGCCGATGGCATTAGTGACGAACAGCGCCCCCACGGCCAGCACCACCGGCAGCACCATGGCAAAAAGCCGTACCGGAGTGCGCCACAAGCGCAGCAGCAGCGCGACCCCGCATAAGCCAAGCGCAAGCGGCAAATGCGCGAGATGCGCAGCAATACCAAGTGCGACCAGCGCCACCAGATAGGCACGTTCAAACCTTGTCAGTACAGCGTGGCCAAAGCCCAGCAGAAACAAGCCCAACACCACAATCGGCGCGAAAACATCTGGCATCAACAGCGCGGCGCTAAAGGGGGCGGCCGTTGCCAGCGCGGCAAAGGCGCATAGCCCGATATGCCAAAGCGGCGCAGCATCGCCGCGCATCACGCGCTGCGTCAGCCACAGCAGATGGGACAGGATAAGGCCCTGCGCGACAACCGGCCCCCAAAGGCTGATACGCCAATGAAAAACATGCAGGAATGGCCCGTAAACATAAGGCTTATCCCAAAGCATCAGCGGCCCAAGCGTTTGATGCAAAAAACCGCCGCTATCGCTGAACAGCAGCGGGTAGCCGTTGAAAAAGGCGGGCCAGATAAGCAGCAAGGCCCCGGCCAGTACCGCCGAGAATGCGCTGATCCTCAAATGTTTTTGACCGACCAGCGCGCGGCGGCGGCATCATCCTCATTCTTCGCGGCAACCCAGCGCGCATCGCCATCGGCGAATTCCTCGCGCTTCCAGAAGGGCGCCTTGGTCTTCAGCCAATCAATCAGGAAAGCACAGGCTTCAAGTGCGGCAGCACGATGGGCGGAAGCCGTCAGCACCAGCACAATCGGCTCCCCCGGCAGAATGCGGCCCACGCGATGGATCACGGTGCAGCCGGTCAGCGGCCAGCGTGCCTCAGCCTCCGCCGCGATGCGCCCAAGGGCGCGTTCCGTCATGCCGGGATAATGTTCCAGCACCATCGCCGCCAAGGCATCATCACCGCGGCAGACACCCAAAAAACTGGCAACACCGCCAACATCAATCCGCCCCGCGGTCAGCGCTATGCTTTCCGCCGCCATGTCAAACAGCGCTTCCTGCACCAGGATACGCGCCATGGCTCAGCCCCCGGTCACGGGCGGGAAGAAGGCAATCTCATCGCCCGCCGCCACGGGATGATCCGGCGTGGCGAAATCCTGATTGACGGCAGCGCGGATTTGCTTGGCATCAGCAAAGGCAGCGGCATGGCCTGGACTGCGTGTCGCCAACCAATCGCGCAGCCCCGCGACATTGCGAACCTCTGGCGGTGGCGCCACTTCTTCTTCCGCCACACCAATCTTCTGGCGCAGCCAAGCGAAATAGAGAATCCGCATGGCCGATCAACGCGGCGTGGGTACCGAGGTGATACGCCCGCCCGGCCCAATAATGGTGGTGGTGCCGCCATCGCGCACCGCGATACCACCACCCGCCGTGCCTGGTTGGTTGAAGACCTGCGTGCGGTCATTGCCGCCGGCCACAATGCCTGCGGGCTGCCCTGGGGTTGCCGGCACCACGCTGCCTTCAACACGCTGGTTCGGCACTGTCGGGATAAGGGTTGGCGCCGCCGCCGTCGGTAAAACCGCGCGCGGCGGCACGGATGCCACGGGCGGCGGGGTTGAACTGCTGATACGCGGCGGAGGAGGCGGCGGTGGCAGGCGGAGCGCATCATCCGGGGTCATTTGCGTGGGCGGTGTGGCCGGGGCACGCATTGACTCATAATCCAAACTATCGGTGCGCAGCACCTCAGCGCTGCCATCCGCGCCGGTCACCCGGCGCAGCGTCAGGCTATCCACCGAAGGTATCGCGGCATTGCCGCTGGTATTCCAGCTCGGCTGCCAATTCGGCCCGCAGCCTTGCAGCGCCAGCATTCCCCCAAGCAGCAGCAGAACAGAATGTCGCATGGCTTTCCCCGCCTAACTATCCTTGAAGATGTGCCGCCCAGGGCAGAGACTCAAGCCTGCCCCGGCGGTTTCCTTGCG
>CAMCZJ010000283.1 GCA_945886995.1 Asaia bogorensis | reverse complement strand
GAAATGGTGGCGCTGGCGGATCGCCGGCGTGGCATTGGCTGCGACCAATTGATCATCATGGAGCCGCCGGCGGCGGGCGCCGATGTCTTCATGCGCATCCATAATCCGGATGGATCGGAAGCTGGCGCCTGCGGCAATGCCACGCGCTGCATCGCCTCCCTGATCGCCGCTGAAACCGGCAAGGCGCAGGTGGTGGTGCGCACCATTGCCGGTGATTTGCTGAGTGAGGCCCGCCCCGATGGGCTGTGGCAGGTGGATATGGGGCCAGCGCGACTCGGCTGGCGGGATGTGCCCCTGGCGCAGGAAGCGGATACGCTGCATGTGCCGCTGGCTTGCGGGCCCGTCGCGGACCCAGCGGCCTGTTCCATGGGCAATCCGCATGCGAATTTTTTCGTGCCCGATCTTGATGCGCTGCCGATCAGCGAAATAGGCCCGCGTCTTGAACGCGACCCGATTTTCCCGGACCGCGCCAATATCGGCTTTGTGCAGGTGATGTCGCCGGATCATCTGCGTCTGGTGGTCTGGGAACGGGGTGCGGGGCTGACGCTCGCCTGCGGATCGGGCGCTTGCGCTGCCATGGTGAATGCGCATCGGCGTGGGCTGACTGGGCGCGCGGCGCGAATTTCCATGCCGGGCGGCGATCTGTTCATGGAATGGCGGCAGGATGGGCATGTGCTGATGACCGGCCCTGTCGCCACTGCCTTTATTGGGCAGGTTGATCCCAAGGCATTACTTGCATGAGCGCCACAGAGGCCCCTCGGCTGCTGAGTTTCGGCTGCCGGCTCAATACCTATGAGAGTGAGGCAATGCGCGACCTGGCCAGCAAGGCCGGCCAGGGTAATGCCATCATCGTCAATACTTGCGCCGTGACGGCGGAAGCTGAACGCCAGGCGCGCCAGGCGATCAGAAAGGCGCATCGTGACAATCCCGGCGCGCGCATCATCGTGACGGGCTGCGCAGCGCAGATCGCGCCCGATAAATGGGCCGGCTTGCCGGGGGTGGAGCGTGTGATCGGCAATGCCGAGAAGCTGAAGCCCGAAACCTGGGCCGCTTTGGATGCGCCGCCCGCACCGGTCAGTGACATTATGGCCGCGCGGGAAACCTCGGCCCATTTGGTGACGGAATTCGCCGGGCGCGCACGCGCTTTCGTGCAGGTGCAGCAGGGCTGCGATCATCGCTGCACCTTTTGCGTCATTCCCTTCGGGCGCGGGCCGTCTCGGTCTGTCCCCATCGGCGCCATTGTTGAACAGCTTCGTGCCTTGGTGGCGGCGGGGTATCGGGAAGCGGTGCTGACCGGGGTGGATGTCACCTCCTACGGGCCTGATCTGCCGGGCAGCCCGACACTTGGGCAAATGATCCGGCGCGTACTGGCGCTGGTGCCGGAATTGCCGCGGCTGCGATTGTCATCGCTCGATCCCGTGGAAGTGGATGAGGACCTGTGGCGGCTGATTGCGGAAGAACCCCGCCTGATGCCGCATTTGCATCTTTCCTTGCAGCACGGGTCGGATTTGATCCTGAAGCGCATGAAACGGCGGCATTTGCGTGCGGATGCCATAGGGCTGGCTGAAAAGGCACGGCGGCTGCGCCCGGATATCGTGTTTGGCGCTGATCTAATCGCGGGTTTCCCGACCGAAACCGAAGCGCAATTCCAGGACAGCCTTGATCTTGTGAAGGATTGCGACCTCTCCTTCCTGCATGTCTTCCCCTATTCGGAACGGCCTGGCACGCCGGCGGCACGCATGCCGCAAATCCCCGTGCCGGAACGTCGCGCGCGGGCGGCACGGCTACGCGAAGCCGGGGCGGCGGCGGCGGCGCGCTATTTCGCGGCGCGGTTGGGGCAGGAGGAGCAGGTTTTGTTGGAACATCCCGATCGCGGCCATACGGAATACTTCGCCCCGCTCCGCTTGTTGGGCAGCGCCGGGCAGCCAGGGGAAATCCGCCGCTTGCGCGTGACCGGCGCCGATGCTGATGGGCTTGTGGCGGAGGCCGCCTGATGGCTTTGCGCGATTTCTTTGGCCGACTGCGTGGCGGCGGTGCGGCTCAGCCCACCCCCGAAATCCCGATTCCTGGCCCGCCCGAGGCTCCCCCGCCTGCGCCAGAAGTGCCCTTGGCCCCGGTGCCGGAGCCAATGCCGGAACCGCCAGCGGAGGAAATGCCACCGCCCGACGCAGAAGCACCCGCCAAGACCGGATGGTTTGCGCGGCTGAAGGCAGGGCTATCGCGTTCCACCGCCAAGCTCACGGATAGCGTTGTCTCCCTGCTGCATAAAAGGCGGCTGGATGATGAGGCGCTGGAGGAGCTGGAGGAAACCCTGATCACGGCTGATCTGGGTGTCGCGGCTTCGCGCCGCATTGTGGAAGGCTTCCGCCGCACGCGCTTCGGCAAGGAAGTGACCGATGAGGAAGTGAAGGCTGCGCTGGCAGATGAAATCGCCACCATCCTGGAACCCGTCGCGCAGCCGCTTGAAGTAATCCCCGCCCGCGCGCCGCATGTGGTGCTGGTGGTGGGTGTGAATGGTACGGGCAAGACCACCACCATTGCCAAGCTTGGCCGCCATTACGCGGAACAGGGGCTGAAAATCGGCTTTGTCGCGGGCGATACTTTCCGCGCCGCGGCGGTGGAGCAGTTGCAGGTTTGGGCTGGGCGGACCTCAGCCCGGTTCTTCGCGCCCGCCAAGCCTGGTGCCGATGCGGCGGGGCTTGCCTTTGATGCGCTGACGGCAGCCCGCGCTGATGAGCTTGATTTGCTGTTGGTGGATACCGCCGGGCGGCTGCACAATAAATCCGCGCTGATGGAAGAACTCCGCAAAATCATCCGCGTGATCAAGCGCGTGGATGAAGCAGCACCCCATTCCGTATTGCTGGTGCTGGATGCCACCACGGGCCAGAACGCTGTGCAGCAAGTGAAGGTGTTCAAGGAAATGGTGGATGTCACCGGCTTGGCCGTCACCAAGCTGGATGGGTCGGCCAAGGGCGGCGTGGTGGTGGCTTTGGCGCAGGAATTCGGCCTGCCCGTTCATGTGGTGGGCGTTGGCGAAAAGGCCGAGGATTTGCGCCCCTTTGCGGCACGGGATTTCGCGCGCGGGCTTATGGGGCTGGACTGAAGTGCGCCGCTGGCGGATGGTTTGGCCATGACCAAGCCCCCCATCGCCCGCACCCCCATCCCCGATATCGCGACCCTGCCGGAAGATATCCGCGCCCGCATCCTGACCGTTCAGGAAAAATCGGGTTTTGTGCCGAATGTCTTTCTGATGCTGGCGCATCGCCCAGCGGAATTCCGTGCCTTCATGGCCTATCACGATACGCTGATGGATAAATCCGAAGGGCTTTCCAAGGCAGAGCGCGAAATGATTGTGGTGGCCGTATCATCCCGCAACCAATGCCAATATTGCGTTGTGGCGCATGGCGCCATTCTGCGCATCCGCGCCAAGAATGCGCTGATCGCGGACCAGATTGCCGCCAATTGGCGCAAGGCGGATATCTCGGCGAAGCAAAAGGCCATGCTGGAATTCGCGCTGAAAGTGACCGACCGCGCCAATGAGGTGAATGATGCGGATCATGAGGCGCTGCGCGAAGCGGGCTTTGATGATGAGGTGATCTGGGACATCGCCGCCATCGCCGCCTTTTTTGGCATGTCCAACCGCTTGGCGAATGTGACGAATCTGCGCCCCAATGACGAATTCTACGCCATGGGAAGGGGCTGATCCAATGACCGAAACCCGTTGGGAACGCATGACAGCGCCGGAATTGCGCGCTCTGGCTGAACGCAATGCCGTGGTGATCCTGCCCGTCGCCGCGCTGGAACAGCATGGGCCACATTTGCCCGTGTGGACCGATAGCTTCATCGGCCATTCGGTCGCCATTCGCGCCGCTGAGTTATGCGCCGATCTGCCCGCCGTGGTGCTGCCGCCCATGTGGATGGGCCTGTCTGAACATCACTTTCCCTTTGGCGGCACGATCAGCCTGGATTACGC
>CAMCZJ010000282.1 GCA_945886995.1 Asaia bogorensis | reverse complement strand
GCCTGTGCCGCGCAGCGCCATTTGCGCGTGGCGGCACTTTGGGTGCGGCTCTCGCGGCGTGACAACAAGCCGCATTACCTTGTGCACGGGCCGCGCTGCTGGCGGCTTTTGGGCGAAGCCCTGGAACACCCCGCCACCACGCCGCTGCGCCTGTGGTTGGATGATGCCCTGCCGCGCCACTTGCGCCGCAATCCCGATCCGGCGAAGGAGCCTGCATGATCACCCTCTCCCGCGCCATGGTTCTGGCAGCCGGCCTTGGCACCCGCATGCGCCCCTTGTCGGAGGCGATGCCCAAACCCCTGCTTCCACTGGCCGGGCGTAGCCTGCTTGATCACGCGCTGGATCGGCTTACCGATGCGGGTGTGGCGGATGCGGTGGTGAATGCGCATTGGCTGGCGGATCAGGTCGCCGACTGTGTCGCGGCACGCAGCGCACCAAGCATCACGCTGCAACGGGAAGAAACCCTGCTTGAGACCGGCGGCGGTGTGGCACGCGCCTTGCCTGCTTTGGGTGATGCGCCCTTCGCCGTGGTGAATGGTGATGCGTTTTGGCTGGATGGTCCGCACCCTGCGCTCAAGCGACTGGCCGCAGCCTTTGATCCTGATCGCATGGATGGGCTTTTGCTGCTGATCCGCACTGCGCAAATCGCGGGCGAAGTGGGGCGCGGCGATTTCATGCTTGATCCGCTTGGCTTGCTGCGCCGACCTGAAGAAGGGGAGGTTTCGCCCTATCTTTTCGGTGGCGTGCAAATCCTCTCACCCGCACTATTTGCCGGTGCACCAAGCGGCGCCTTCAGCCTGAACCGGTTGTACAATCGTGCCATCGAAGCCGGGCGGCTTTATGGGCTGGTGCATGATGGGGTGTGGTTTCACTTATCCACCCCAGATGATTTGGAACATGCCGAAGATGTTTTGCGCAGCGGCGTGACCCGCGCGTTGTTCTAAAGCGCCCGCCTTGCGCGTTTTCACGATCCCTGCCGAACAGCGCTTCCTGCCCGCGCTGGCCGAGGGGCTGCTCACGCAAGTGCCTGCCGATGATCCAGCCGCACTCGCCACCCACACGCTGCTGCTGCCAACACGCCGCGCCGCGCGCGCCTTACGCGAAGCCTTTCTGACCGCCGCCGGTGGCCGCGCGCTATTGCTGCCGCGCATGCGCGCACTGCCCGGGCTTTCGGTGGAAGAAGCGGATGAATTGGCGCTGCCCGCCTTGCTTGACCTGCCGCCAGCGGTGGCTCCACTCACGCGGCAAGCGGTGCTGTCGCGCATCGTGCTTGGCATTCCGCGCCGCTATGGTGGGCCGCTTGGCGCCGAACAGGCTTGGTTATTGGCCGGGGAGCTTGCGACACTTTTTGATGAAATTGCCTTTGAAGAAGCCGATCTTGATCTGATTGAAACCGCTGACCCTGCGGATTTCGCGGCAAGCTGGCTCGCGCGGCTTGATGGTCTTGTGCCGGATAAATTGGCGGTGCATTGGCAGATCACGACGCGGCTATTGCAGGCGGTGGTGCGCGATTGGAACCAATGGCTGCAAGCGCAGCGCCTGATGGATCTTGGCCTGGCGCGTGTGCGTGCGCTGATTGCGCAGCGCCGCGCCTTGGAAGCGGCACCGCCACGCGAAAGGCTGATCGCCGCCGGTATTGGCGCGGGCGGCACCATCCCCGCTGCCACTGCTTTGCTTCGCTGCATCGCAAGCTTGCCTAATGGCGCGCTGGTCTTGCAGGGCATGGCAGAGCCTATCACGCCAAGCCTGGCGGACGCCATTCGCCGCGCGCCGAGCCATCCCTTTGCCGGGCAGTTGAAACTGCTTTCTGATCTTGGCGTGGAGCCCAATGCGCTACGCCCCTGGGGTAGCATGGATCATCACGCAGCGCCGGCGGATCGCGCGGTGATGCTTGCGCGCAGTCTGCGCCCGGCAGAGGGCTTGGCGGTTTGGGCGGAACGCGATGCGCCGCGCTGGCAGGCCGCACTTGCCGGCATCACCAGGCTGACAGCCGCCGATGCGCAGCAGGAAGCCGCCGCCATTGCGCTATTGCTGCGCGAAGCGGTGGAGGTTCCGGGCAAGCGCGCGGCGCTGATCACGCCGGATCGCGATTTGGCGCGGCGCGTTTCTGCCGAACTCGCGCGGCATGGCATCGCTGCGGATGATAGCGCCGGCGCGCCCTTGGCCGACGCGCCAGCAGCGGCGTTTCTGCGCCTGATCGCGCGCATGATTGCTGATGGTTTCGCGCCTGCCGCGTTGCTCGCGGTTTTGAAGCATCCGCTGTGTAGCGCCGGCATGAAACGCGGCGTTTGGCTTGAAGCGGTGCGCGGCCTTGAAATGAAGTGTTTGCGCGGCCCGCGACCGGCGGCGGGGCTTGAAGCCCTACGTGCGGCTTTGCCGGCGGGCGATACCGCCTTGGTCGCGCTGGTTGATGCCTTGCAGGCGGCGCTTGGTGATTTCACAGACTTGCCGCCAGGCCCATCACGCCCGCCCGCTGATTTATTGGCGCTACATCTGGCGGCAGCGGAAGCGCTTGCCGCAACGCCTGAACTTCCTGGCGGAATCAGGCTTTACGCTGGTGAGGAAGGGGAGGCTTTGGCGCGGCATTTAGCCTCACTCGGCGAAGCGCTGGCAGAAATGCCGCCCATCGCCGCCGCATCATGGCCCGGCGCTTTTGATGCCATGCTGTCCGGGCCGATCGCGCCACCTTTTCGCGCGCAGCGTGATACGGCCGCACATCCGCGCATTGCCATCCTCGGTCTTCTGGAAGCGCGGTTGCAGAGTTTCGATCGTGTGATTCTGGGCGCGCTTGAGGAAAACATCTGGCCGCAAGCAACCGAACCCGGCCCCTGGATGAGCCGACCGATGCGTGCGCGTTTTGGCCTGCCCGCGCCGGAAGCGCGCATTGGCCGCGTGGCTGCGGATTTCTTCCACGCCGCGGCCAACGCTTCGGAATTGGTGCTTTCCACCGCACGCAAACGCGGCGGCGCGCCAAGCGTGCCGACACGTTGGCTCACGCGCTTGGAAACCTTCCTGAAGGGGCAGAGAGAGATTGTGCTACCCGCCAGCCTGGCCGCGCTCTGGGCTGCGGCTTTGGACGAACCTTTACAGGAGCCAAATCCGTGCAAGCGTGCTGCCTTCAGCCCTCCGGTAGAAGTGCGCCCGCGCCGCTTGAGCGTTTCAGACGCGACGCAATTGATTGCCGATCCTTACGCCTTTTATGCCGCGCGCATCCTGCGCCTGCGCCCGCTTGATGATCTGGATGCGGATATTGGCGCGCGGGAATATGGCACGCTGGTGCATCACGCCATGCGGTTTTTCCTTGCAGGGCTTGGCACGGGCTGGCCGGGTGCTGAGGCAGCGCGCGCTTTGTGGGATCAGGCCTGTGCTGAGGCGTTGCAGAAGGAAGCCGTGCATCCCGGTGTGCTTGCTTTCTGGGGGCCGCGTATGACGCGCATGGGCGAATTCGTGATTGCCGAGGAAGAAAAGCTTCGCGCTCAAAACGGGTTGCTGCGTTGCCTGACGGAACATGAAGGCCGCGTCCTGCTTACGCTTCCGGGGGGAGAGGTGGAGATCCTTGCGAAGGCGGATCGGTTGGACGAATTGGCTGGCGGCGGTTGGCGCATCCTGGATTACAAGACCGGCCAGGTGCCAAGCGCGACCAAGGTTGTTGAAGGGGCGGCGCCGCAATTGGCCCTGGAGGCGATGATTCTTGAAGCCGGCGGCTATCCAACAATCAGCGCGGACGCGAGAGCCGCCGCGCTGGTCTATTGGAAATTGAGCGGCGGTGAAGAACCGGGCAAAGAAAAAAACCTCGGCGCCAGCGCTGATGATGGCACGCGCTTTGCCGATCTCGCACGCACGCGGATTACGGCCTTGGCAGAGCGCATGTTGCTGGGTGATGCGCCCTTTGAAAGCCGCCCGCACCCCGGACGCGGCACGCTTAGCGATGATTATGATCATCTGGCGCGGGTGGATGAATGGGCCTCTGGCGA
>CAMCZJ010000281.1 GCA_945886995.1 Asaia bogorensis | reverse complement strand
CGGGCGGGCTTAGCCTTCAGGCAAGAAACAAGACGGAGGAGACAAGGCCATGACAGGCATTCATCGCCGCGGCGCTTTGCTGGCGGCGCCAGCGATATTCGGTGCGCTCACGGGTCGTGCCCATGCGCAAGCCTGGCCCGCGCGTCAGGTGCGCATTGTGGTGGGCTTCGCCGCAGGTGGCGCCAATGACATCATGGCACGTTTGCTTGCCGCGAAGCTTGGTGAGCGTATTCCAGGCAGCACCTTCGTCGTTGAAAACCGCCCCGGCGCGGGCACTTTGCTGGCGGCGGAACATGTCGCGCGGCAACCAGCGGATGGTTATACCTATCTTTTCGCTTCTTCCTCCACGCTGATCACGCTTTTGGTTAATCGCGCCGCTGGGCTCGATCCGACGCAGGCATTTTCGGCGGTTTCCATGGCGCAATCATCGCCTTTGCTGCTGGTGTCGCGTAGCGATTTCCCGGCGCGCACCCTGCCGCAGGTGATCGAATTGGCGAAGCAGCGCCAGGGCAGGCTTACCATATCGCACCCGGGCAGCGGCGGCGTGAATCACTTATCGCTGGTGATGCTGATGCAGCAGCTGGGTATCGAACTGACGATGGTGCCCTATAATGGCAATCACCCGTCCCTCACGGCCCTTGTGCGCGGCGATGTGGAATTGGCGAGTGATTCGCTATTCGCGACACGCGCTTTGATTGAAGCCGGCACCATTCGCCCGATTGCGATTACCAGCGCGGAACGCTCTCCAACCTATCCCGATGTGCCGACCTTTGCGGAAACCGTGCCTGGTTATGACGTAACTTTCTGGGGTGGCATTATGGCGCCGCGCGGCGTGCCTGATCCCATTCTGGACCGGCTTTCGCAGGAATTGGACGCCATTCTGCGCCAACCCGATGTCGCGGAACGCGTGCGCAGCTTTGGCGCCACACCCGTTGGCGGCACGCGCGAACATTATGCCAAAGTGATCCAGGAAGATTGGGCACGCTGGGGCGAGGTTGTACGCGCCAGCGGGATCAAGCCAGATTGATGTTGCAGGATTGAAAAGGGGGATACCATGCCTAAACTCAGTGCCGATCGTGTCAAGGAAATTGGTCGCACACTTCTGATCGCTGCCGGCGCGCCGGCGGATGAGGCGGAAACCGTAGCGCGGCATTGCACCAGCGCCAATCTGGTAGGCCATGATTCGCATGGGATCATTATGATCCCTGGCTATATCGAAAGAATCAAGGTTGGGCATATCGTGCCCGGTGCGCCGTGGAAGATTGTGCAGGAATCAGCGACAACATCGGTGATTGATGGGCATTGGGGCTTTGGGTATGTCGCCAATGAAAAGGCTATGCGCTACACTATTGAAAAAGCGCAGACATCCAATGTCGCCGCCGCGACTGTGTTTCGTCAGGGGCATATTGGCCGGTTGGCGAGCTATCCGCTGATGGCCGCCGAAGCCGGTATGATTGGGATTTGCACGGCGGATTCCGGGCGTTCGCCCAAGGCTGTGGCGCCTTTCGGTGGACGAGAAGCGCGGCTTGGCACCAACCCGATTTCCATTGCGGTGCCTTCGGATTTGGCCGGGCCTTTTGTGCTGGATATGGCAACCTCCGCCGCCGCCGCCGGCAAGGTTTTTCTGGCGCAAGCGCGCGGGCAGGAAGTGCCGGATGGTTGGGTGATTGGCGCGGATGGCAAGCCCACGCGTGATCCTTCGCAATTGAAGAGGGGCGGCGCGCTGCTGCCGCTTGGTGGCACGGAAGGCTATAAGGGCTTTGGCCTGGCGGCGATGGTGGAAATCCTCTGCGGCCTGCTGACGGGGCTTGGCTTTGGCGTGGAGCCCACCGGGCGGCACAATGACGGTTGCTTCATGGCGGTATTCAAGGTGGAGGCCTTTCGCCCGCTCGCGCAATTCAAACAGGAAGTCGCGGATTTTGCGCGCTATCTGAAGGATACACCGCCCGCCGAAGGCAGCCAGGGTGTTTTCTACCCCGGAGAGCTTGAAGCAATGCGAGAGGCTGATCGCCGCGCCAATGGCATTGAGATCGAGGACAGGACGATTGAGGTATTGACCAAGCTTGCCGGCGAATTGGGTGTGGCCGGCAAGCTTGGGTTGTAAGTTCTGTCAGGTGAGATCGAAAGTAATCTCACCAAACCCCGCAAACCCGGCCTGCACGCGCTGTCCGGGCGGGACGAAGATGCAGCCCGTATAGGTGCCGGTCGTCACTACCTGACCGGCGCGCAAATGCTCGCCAAGCCCGTGCAGATGATTGGCGAGCCAAACCAAAGGCAGCACAGGATCGCCGGAGGGATTGCCGCCCTTCTGATCCACCTGCACCGCACCAGCATAGGATTGCCGCACGGCAAGATTGGGCAGATCAAAACCCCGCCAATCCGCGACATCAGCGCCCACCACATAGCCAAGATGCGCGATATTATCAGCCATGCCTTCAGCGGGTGCCACTACCTTGTGGTCCGAATAGCGCGATTGCACCAATTCAAGCAGTGGGAAGGCGGCGTCTAGCGCATCCAATACCTCATCGCGGCTATAGGCGCTGCTGCGTGGCGGCAGATCACGCTTCAGGCGAAAGGCGACTTCGGTTTCAAGGCCAACAGGGCGCGTATTCGCCACCCCCCAATGCCCGCCGGATTGGCGCGCGCCACTCGCGGCCATGATGCCAAAATTGGTGGGCTTGCCGGGCGGGGTCGCGCATTTCCAGCCGCCAATAGCGCCACCCAACGCCTTCAGCACACCGCGTTGAATGGCGAAGACATCTGCCTCATTGCCTGGTGCGGCATCGCCCAGATTTGCGATGGGCGCGCCGCCCTTATGGACAGCGACCAGTTTTTCAATCGCGCGCGTAATGGTTTCGGATGACATGATCGGCTTTCCTATTCGTTCAATTCCGGAATGACCCAAAGCGGCGCCTCGCCTCGCGCCACGCGCTGCACATTGTCAAAAGCGTTGCGCAGACGGGCGATATTGCTGTCCTGGGTGGGGCCGGCCATATGCGCGGTCAGCACTACATTATCCAGGCTGAACAGCGGATTATCCGGCGGCGGTGGCTCCTGATCAAACACATCAAGCCCAGCGCCGGCGATTTGGCCGGAAGACAGCGCGCGATGAAGCGCCGCCTCATCCACCACCGACCCACGGCTGGTATTGATCAGGAAGGAAGTCGGCTTCATCAGCGCCAATTCGGCTTCGCCCAATAACCCCTTAGTGCTGGCATTCAGCGGCACATGGAGCGAGACGATATCAGATGTCCGCAGCAATTCACGATACAGCCGGAAGCGCACATTCAACGCATCTTCGGTTTCTTCGCGCAGCCGCGCGGTATCATAGTAATGGACTATCATGCCGAAAGCCTGCGCGAGCCGCGCGGTTTTCTTACCGATGGTCCCCAGCCCCACAATGCCAAGTGTGCGCCCGCGCAATTCGTAAAGCCTCGGTGTCTGGTTGCCGCGCCAGCGACCAGCGGCGACATTGGCGTGTTGGCGAATCAGTTGCCGCGATACCGCCAACATCAGCAACACCGCATGTTCGGAAACCGCGGTGGAATTCGCGCCACCATTATTGGCAAAGGGCACGCCACCACGCCGCGCGGCGGCAATATCAGCGCGGTCATAACCCGCGCTCAATACCTGGATCAGCTTCAGCTTGGGGGCGATGGCGTAAAGCTCATCCTTCACCAGCATATCCACGAAGCCAACCAGATATTCGGCCCCCGCCATCGCTTCCTTCCAATCCGCGCCGCCGGGCTTGGCGATGCGCAAATCAAAACCATCCGGCGCCATCTCCTGGATCACCGCCTCATCCACCATGGATTGCGTGACAACAACAATACGCGGCTTCATGTTTCCTCCGAATGCACTTTCCGGCGCAGCATGAACCGACAGGCGCCTGCCGCCAAGGGGCGGCCCAAGGGGCGGCATTGCACCCAACGCGCACCGGCGCCATGCTATGGCACACGCAACATCAGGCCGGGGGCCTTA
>CAMCZJ010000280.1 GCA_945886995.1 Asaia bogorensis | reverse complement strand
CCAGCCTTTGTGGCCCTGGAGCGCGGCATCTTCGCCAAGCATGGGCTGGACGTGAAGATCGTCATGTATGAGTCCGGCGTGGACATGCTAAACGGGCTACTGAACAACGCGCAGAATGTCAACATCATGGGTTCCACGCCTTTTCTGGCCGGCGCGTCGCGAGGTCAGCCCTTGGTCTTGATCGGGCACCTTCATGGCGATGCCCTCAACCCTTTTTATGCTTCGAATCTGTCGGTCGTTACCACGCCGGCGTCTGGTGCCAAGGAGGGCGACTTTAAGGCGCTTAAGGGCAAGAAAATCGGGTTGACCCGTGGCACAGGGGCCGAAACGTATGTGCTTTCTAAACTGTTGCAAAGCGGTATGAAGCAAGAAGATGTCACATTGGTTAATCTGTCGCCCGCTAACCTGGTGACCGCCCTTAGACAGGGCGACGTTGACGCAGTATCGTCTTTTGAGCCCTGGGCCTCGCTGGCTACGTTGCGGGTGCCTAACGCTCTGCGGCTCGTGAGCGGCGATTGCAGCGCCTGTTATGACCCCGGCACCATCCTCACCACGCGCGACGAGGTCGCCAAGAACACCGATGCCTTCAAGCGCTTCATGGTCGCCTTTGCCGAAGCTGAACAGTGGGTTCGTCAAAATCCGGATGCGGCGGCTGAGGTGAATATGCGATGGATCAAGGGCGTAGACCTGGATGTGATGAAGGCCGCCATACGCCGCTCGATCTTTGACATGCGCCTGTCCAGGAACACGCTGGATGGCTTTAGCAAGACGACGATACCGTTGCTGGTGACAGACAAACGCATGGCCAAGTCGTTGGATCCAGCAAGTATCATCGATGCACAATTCATGAAGCACGCTGAGAGTACTGCACCGCAGTTCTTCTCTGACCTCAAGCCAATTCCTGCCGATCGCCGTTATCCATGAGTATGGATTGCCCCGCGCGTGCCACTCGAGTGAAGCCCTGCCTGTGAGCGCAGAGCCTGTGGAGCCAGCAATCCGCATCAGCATGCGGGATCTGCATTTGGAGTATTTCAACCAGGAGCGTGGCGAACGTCATGTCGCGGTAGATGGCCTATCTCTAGACGTTCGGGAGCGCGAGTTCCTATGCGTGGTTGGCCCCTCGGGCTGTGGCAAGTCCACGCTGCTGGCGGCCATAGCTGGCTTCCTTAAGCCCAGCGAGGGGACTCTTACCCTGGACGGTAAGCCGATCCAGGGTCCAGGCGCTGACCGCGGTGTGGTGTTTCAGGAGTACGCGCTATTGCCCTGGATGAAGGTCATCGATAACGTGGCCTTGGGCCTGAAGTTTAAGGGCGTCTCCAAGGCCGACCGCCATGCCATCGCGCTGCGTTTTCTGAGCATGGCCAAACTCGCTGACGCTGCGTACAAGTACCCGCACGAACTCTCTGGTGGCATGAAGCAACGTGCGGCCGTGGCTCGCACGCTGGCCAACGAGCCCGAGGTGATGCTGATGGACGAGCCTTTTGCAGCCATCGATGCGCAGTCGCGCCTCACGCTGCAAGAGGAACTGGTAAGGCTATGGTCTAGCAACCGCGTGACGGTGCTGTTCGTCACACACAGCGTTGAAGAAGCGGTGTTTCTGGCCGATCGCGTGGCTATTCTGACCCCCGGTCCCGGCCGCGTAAAGGCGGTTGTCGACGTGCCGATCGCACGTGAACTGCGCAACTGGACGGCCATGAACGTCAACCCGGAGTTCCTCGCACTGCGGGAGCGCGTCACGCGGCTGGTGCGCGGGCTTGAGGTCGCGGCGTGAGCCTGTCCGGCGGCGCAGCAGGAGCCAGTATTTGATCCGAAACCCCTTTTTCAAGCCGATTGCGGCAAGTGCCCTCGTGCTGGCGCTGTACATGGCATTCCTCCTGTGGTCGGTGCTGCAGGGTGCGGCCAAACTGCCCGAGGATGCGCGCCCGGCGCCCGGTGCGCGCGGCAATTTCGAAGTTGAACTCCGCTTCAACCCGGAGAGCTTTCACCAGACCCGACTTCAGTCCCTGGGGCGACTTGTGAAGGTGGAGGGCAAGGTCGTTGTGCTTCATGATGTATCGCGCGAGAATGCAATCGCGGTGGCGCAAACCTACTGGGTGGCAGCGGTGCGGCCCCAGCGCACACCATGAAGTTGACACACAGCCAAGCGCGCGCCTTGAAGGGCATGCTGGGCATCCTGCTGTTTATGGTCTTATGGCAGGTTTCGGTGCCGCTGATTGGGTTGGATGCTTACTATTACCCGGGTCCTATCGACGTCTGGCATGCCGCGGTCGAACTGGTCGAAAAGGGCATCCTACCGGTCTACCTGTCAGATAGCGCAGGCCGTTACGTGGGAGGCGTGTGTATCGGGGTCGCGAGCGGCATCAGCTTCGGTCTCCTGATTGGATTGAACCGGACCGCCAGCAGGATGCTGGGCCCCTCGATCAACTTCCTATTCTCTATCGTCGAGGCCGCGTGGATTCCAATCTTCGTGATCTGGTTTGGATACGGTTTCACGACGATCCTGATCTCCCTCTCCTATGTCATCTTCTTCCCCGTGCTCTACAACACGCTGCTTGGCGTGCGCAGCGTGCCCCAGGTGTACATCCATGCGGCGCAGGCGCTAGGGGCGAACCGCTGGCAGGTGCTCTGCAACGTTATCCTGCCTTCGGCGCTGCCTTCCATCATCACCGGATGTCGCGTGGGTGCAGGATTCGCGTTCCGCGGCCTGGTCTTTGCCGAGATCATTTCGGCCAAGACGGGCATCGGCTTCATGATCTTCGAAGGTACTACCTACCACCAGACCGCACGCACTGTGGTTGGGATGATCGTCATGGGCCTCGCATGGCTGTTCATCAACAACTTCTATCTCAAGCCGCTTGAACGGGCGACGGTCGAGCGCTGGGGCCTGATCACCACCGCGGAGACGCGCGAATGAACGCCCTGCCGAGCCGGTCTCGGATGAACGACATCCTGCTGATGTCCCTGCCGCCGTTCCTGCTGCTTGTGGTTTGGTTCGCAGTGCCGCACCTTCTGACCTATCCTGCCTACAAGTTGCCTTCTATCGCTACGGTGGGTCAACGCATTGTCGAGGCGGTGTCCGACGGTAGCTTGGCCAAGGCCATCCTCTCCAGCCTGGGGCGGCTGGCGATGGGGTTCGTGGTCGGTAATATGATCGCCATTCCGCTTGGCATCGCAGTAGCCATGAACCGCCATGTGTCCGACCTCCTGCGCCCGCTGTTGACCTTTCTGCAGTCCATCGCCGGCATCGCGTGGGTGCCACTGGCCATCATCTGGTTCGGTCTGGGAAATGGTGCGGTGGTCTTCATCATCGCCAACGCGATCTTCTTCGCCTCGATCAACAACACCATCGTAGGCGTCGAGTCGATCCCCAACACACTCTACCGCGCGGTTCGTAGCCACGGAGGGCGTGGCTCACAGGTGTTTTTCGACCTGGTGCTGCCTGGCGCACTCACGCAGATCATCCTGGGATTTCGCACCTCCATGGCTTATGGCTGGCGTTCGCTGGTGGCCGGCGAAATGATCGCCGGGTCCTCCGGTCTGGGCTACATGACCATCGAGGCGGTGCAGTGGTACCAGACCGAGACCATCATCATGGGCATTGCGGTAATTGGCGTGTTGTGGCTGCTGATGGACCGACTGCTGTTCTCGACTCTGGAGCGGGCGACAGTGGTCCGCTGGGGAATGGTGAGGTCATGAGCATAGCGACGCCGCTATGGCCTCGTCTGGGCTTGGGCTGCGCTGCCTTGACCGCGCCGGGTGCGGACGGCGAGCGTAACGCCCTTGCGGTGATCGAACATGCCTGGGAACGTGGCATCCGGTTCTTCGACACGGCGCCTTTGTACGGTGGCGGCTTGAGCGAAGAGCGACTCGGTGCGGCATTGGATGGGCTGCCGCGCACCGACTATGTACTGACCACCAAGACTGGCGTTACGCGGCCCTACGCGCAAGGCGCCACACCGCCCAACTCCAACCGGTTCCGAGCAGCCGACGTGTGGGACTTCGGCCGTGAGGCCACGCAGGCTTCGGTGCAGCGCAGC
>CAMCZJ010000279.1 GCA_945886995.1 Asaia bogorensis | reverse complement strand
AACCGGTCCCCGGAAACGCTCAGGCAACAAGGGCCGCGCGGGGAAGGGGCCTCTGGAAAGCCCGTGGCGCAAGCCATGGCACCGACGGAGTAAGGTGAGGCAAGGCACCCACCGAATCTCTCAGGTCATCAGACAGAGGGGGACCACGTGTTGAACCCATTTCGCCGCGCGAAGCGGCGGGAGGAAGCGTGGTCGAGTCCTCATCCGAATCCTTGGCGGAAACCCCGCTCGCCGCGCTGCACCGCGAATTGGGCGGGCGTATGGTGGGCTTCGCCGGCTATGCGCTGCCGGTGCAATACCCCGCCGGCATCATGGCGGAGCATTTGCATTGCCGAGCTGCCGCAGCACTTTTCGATGTCTCGCACATGGGCCAAGCCGAATTGCGCGGCGAAGCTGCAGCGGCGGCTTTGGAAGCACTGACCCCCGCCGATGTCGCTGGCCTCAAGCCCGGGCGGCAGCGCTATGGGCTGCTGACATCCGAAAGCGGCGGCATTCTGGATGATTTCATGTTCGCCAATCTGGGCGACCGGATTTTTCTGGTGGTGAATGCCAGCCGGAAGGAACATGATTTCGGCCATATCGCGGCGCATTTGCCGCAGGGTGTCACGCTGCATCGGCATGAAGATCGCGCGCTTTTGGCGCTGCAAGGGCCGGGCGCGGTGCCGGCGCTCGCGACCTTGGCGCCGGGCCTTGCCGCGTTTTCCTTCATGGGGATTGGCAGCTTCGATATTGGTGGCGTGAACGCCATCATCTCCCGCAGCGGCTATACTGGCGAAGATGGCGTTGAAATCTCGGTCCCTGCCAATCAGGCGGAGGCCTTTGCGCGCCGCTTGCTGGCCTTGCCCGGCGTCATGCCGGCGGGGCTGGGTGCGCGGGATTCACTCCGGCTTGAAGCAGGGCTTTGCCTTTACGGCAGTGATATTGATGAAACGACCAGCGCCGTTGAAGCGGGGCTGGTGTGGAGCATCGGCAAGCGCCGGCGCATGGAATGGAATTTCCCGGGCGCTGAGCGCGTGCGCGACGAATTGGCCAATGGCCCGAAGCGTCTGCGTGTTGGCATTCGCCCCGAAGGCCGCCAACCCGCGCGTGGCCATACCCCCATTGCGGGCGCGGATGGCGCGGTGATTGGCGAAGTGACCTCGGGCGGGTTTGGCCCCTCCGTGGGTGCGCCGATTGCCATGGGCTATGTCGCGCGCCCCTTCGCCGAAGACGGTACTGCCCTTGATTTGATGGTGCGTGGCAAGGCGGTTCCTGCCCGTGTCGCACCCATGCCCTTTACCCCCCATCGTTACGCTCGCTGAAAGGCC
This sequence comes from Asaia bogorensis, assembly GCA_945886995.1. Taxonomy (GTDB): domain Bacteria; phylum Pseudomonadota; class Alphaproteobacteria; order Acetobacterales; family Acetobacteraceae; genus Neoroseomonas; species Neoroseomonas bogorensis_A. Next base: position 2,750 of record CAMCZJ010000279.1, on the reverse strand, counting down.
CTGCACCATGTCCGAAATGCGCTTTTCCAAAGACCATGAATGGATCCGCACCGATGGCGATGGCGCGACCATTGGCATTACCGATCACGCGCAGAATGCGCTGGGTGATGTGGTGTTTGTGGATTTGCCGGAACTGGGGCGTGAGGTCGCTGCCGGTGAAGCCTGCGCCGTGGTGGAAAGCGTGAAGGCCGCTTCCGATGTCTATGCGCCAATCGCGGGCAAGATCATTGAAGTGAATGCGGCGCTCTCCGATGACCCGGGCTTGGTCAATCGTGAACCGACGCAAGGTGGTTGGTTTTTTCGGATCGAGCCCGCCGATGCTGGCGAAATTGCCGCGCTGATGGATGAAGGCGCCTATCATTCCTTCGTGGATAGCCTGGCATGAGCGCCGCTGAACTAATTGCGCTGGAAGCGCATTACGCATTCGATCGGCGCCATATCGGGCCATCGGAAGCCGAAATCGCTGAAATGCTGAAGGTGGTCGGCGCGGGCAGCCTTGAGGAACTTGCCGCACGCACCGTGCCCGCCGCGATCCTGGAAGCTGATCTATCCGCTTTGCCGCCGGCAGTGAGCGAGGCTGAGGCGATTGCCGAATTGCGCGCCTTGGCCGAACAGAACGGCGCCCATGTCAAATCCCTGATCGGGCTTGGTTATCATGGCACGCTGACCCCACCGGTAATCCTACGCAACATTTTGGAAAATCCCGGCTGGTACACGGCCTATACGCCCTATCAGGCGGAAATCGCGCAAGGGCGCTTGGAAGCGCTGGTGAATTTCCAGACCATGGTGACGGACCTCACGGGGCTTCCGGTTGCGAATGCGTCTCTTTTAGATGAGGCGACTGCCGTGGCGGAAGCCATGGCGCTGGCCCATGCCGCGACGCGGACCAAGAGCAATGTGATTGTGCTGGCCGCTGATCTGCACCCGCAAACCCGCGCCGTTTTGGAAACCCGCGCGGCACCGCTTGGCTATCGCGTGGTGGTCGCGCCGGTGGCGGGCATTGCCGCTGCCTGCGCTACCGAAAAACCCTTCGCGCTGGTGCTGCAATATCCCGGCACGACGGGCGAAGTGCGTGACCTGACCGGGGAGATCGCCGCCGTGCATGCGGTGGGCGGGCTTGCGATTGTCGCGGCTGATCCGCTTTCGCTGACTTTGTTGAAGCCGCCGGGCGAAATGGGCGCAGATGTGGTGGTGGGCAGCGCACAGCGTTTTGGCGTGCCCATGGGCTATGGCGGGCCGCATGCCGCTTTCATGGCGGTGACGGATGCGCATAAGCGCCTGATGCCGGGCCGGCTTGTGGGGGTTTCCGTGGATGCCGCCGGTGCGCCGGCGATGCGCCTCGCGCTGCAAACGCGCGAACAGCATATCCGCCGCGAGAAGGCGACATCCAATATCTGCACCGCGCAGGTGCTGCTGGCTGTCATGGCTGGCATGTATGCGGTGTGGCATGGGCCGGAGGGGCTGACGCGCATTGCGAAACGCGTGCGGCTGCTGACGCGGCTAGCGGGTGATGCGGCTGCGCGGCTTGGCTTTACTCTACGCCATCAAGGTTTTTTTGATACCATCACGCTGGAAGCCGGTGCGCGCGCCGATGCCGTGATGGCGGCGGCGTTGAAGCATGGCTTCAATCTGCGGCGTATCGGTGATGGCGGTGTCGCCATTGCCATGGATGAAACAATCTCCCGCGATGATCTGGCGCGGCTGGTAGCAGCGTTGGCAGAAGCTGCGGGCAAGCCCGCGCCTTCGCTTGATGCGCTGACACTCGCCGGAGATTTGCCGGAAGCGTTGCGTCGTACTTCGCCTTTCCTGACGGCTTCTGTCTTCAATAGCCATCATTCCGAACATGGCATGCTGCGCTATATGAAATCGCTGGAAGACAAGGATGTCGCGCTCAATCGCAGCATGATCCCGCTTGGGTCCTGCACCATGAAGTTGAACGCAACGGCCGAGATGATTCCGGTGACCTTCCCCGGTTTCGGCAATATCCATCCCTTTGCGCCGGTGGATCAGGCGGCTGGCTACATCACCATGATCCGCCGGCTTGAAGCCTGGCTGGCGCGTATCACGGGTTTTGCTGCTGTGTCCTTGCAACCCAATGCCGGCAGCCAAGGTGAATATGCGGGGCTTCTTGCCATTCGCGCCTGGCATCTTTCGCGCGGCCATACTGACCGCACCATTTGCCTGATCCCATCTTCCGCGCATGGCACCAACCCGGCCTCGGCCGTCATGGCGGGCATGCACGTTGTAGTGGTGGGCTGCGACCGCGATGGCAATGTGGATATCGATGACCTGAAGGTGAAGCTTGATCAGCACGGCGCCAAGCTTGCCGCGCTGATGGTGACCTATCCCAGCACCCACGGCGTTTTTGAAGCCGAGATCAAGGAAATCTGCGCTCTGGTCCATGCCAAGGGTGGGCAGGTCTATATGGATGGCGCCAATATGAATGCGCAGGTGGGGCTCACCAGCCCTGGCAGCATTGGCGCTGATGTCTGCCATTTGAACCTACACAAGACCTTCTGCATTCCGCATGGCGGTGGTGGGCCTGGTGTGGGGCCAATCGGCGTTGCCGCGCATCTCGCGCCGCATTTGCCCAATCACCCAATGCTGGCGGAAGCCGGGCCTGCGACAGGCTTTGGTCCTGTGAGTGCTGCGCCATTTGGTTCAGCTTCCATCCTGCCGATTTCCTACGCCTATATTCGCATGATGGGGCCTGAGGCGTTGCGGCGCGCGACCGAGGTTGCGATCCTTTC
>CAMCZJ010000278.1 GCA_945886995.1 Asaia bogorensis | reverse complement strand
TACGACACTTGATGCTGAACAGCACGCCTATGCGGAAACCGCGCGGCGCTGCGGTGAATTGCTGCTGGCCACCGTGAATGAGATGCTTGATCTGTCGCGCATTGAAGCGGGGCATCTGGCGATTGAGGAAGAAGCCTTCGACCTGGCGGCACCCGTTGCCGAAGTGCTTGATCTTTTGGCACCCGCCGTAGCGGAAAAAGGTATCAGGCTTTCCGCGAGCATTGATCCGCTTTTGCCCGCGCGCGTGATTGGTGATGCGCGCAGGCTGCGCCAGGTATTGCTGAACCTTGCTGATAATGCCGTGAAATTCACCGCCGTTGGTGGCGTTGGCATTCGCGTGGAGCGCGCCGAGGCGCCGGGCCAGGTGCGTTTTGTGGTGGCGGATACGGGCATTGGCATGCCGCCCGAAGTTCAGGCGCGGCTATTCGGGCGTTTCGCGCAAGCTGGGCCAGAAACGGCGCGGCGTTATGGTGGGTCTGGCCTTGGCCTCATGATCTGCAAGCGCCTGGTCGGGCTGATGAGCGGGCGGATTGTGCTGGCGTCTTCGCCCGGCAAGGGCTCCACCTTCTCGTTTGAAATTCCGCTGCGCCCCATTGCAGAATCCGGGCGCCCACCGAGCACGCTGTTGCCGAAACCAGCCCTCATCAAGCATCCGCCGGGCGCGCGCGGGCGCATCCTGATTGCCGAGGATGGCGAAGCCAATCAGCTTGTTGCCGCCGCCATTCTGCGCAAGGCCGGCTATGCGGTGGATTTGGCCCGTGATGGTGAAGAAGCGCTCGGCGCCGCGCGTACCGCCGCTTATGATCTGGTGCTGATGGATGTGCGCATGCCGCGCATGGATGGTTTGGCTGCAACGGTGGCGATTCGCGGGTTGGAAGGCCCGGCCGGTCGCGTGCCGATCATTGCCATGACGGCAGCCGTCATGCCCAATGAGGTAGCGCGCTGCCTTGAAGCGGGCATGGATGGGCATGTGGCGAAGCCCATGGACCTAACCGCGCTGCTGGCGGCCGTTTCAGACATATTGGAAAATCGGCCGCGGCGCTCTCGTGCAGCGGTGGAGGAACCAAACCCTGCTGGTCCGACGCTGATTGACCATACCACTTTGCAGGAATTGCGCGCGGCTGTCGGGCCGGGGCGGCTGCCGCGCCTGATTGGCGTTTTTGCCGATGAAACCCGTGCGCGGGTGGCGCGGGTGATCGCCACCGATGATGTCTCGGTCATCGAAGAAGAAGCGCATGGGCTGAAATCCGCTGCCGGCACTTTTGGTGCGGCGGCCTTGCGTTCCATTGCGTCTTCGCTGGAGGAAGCCTGCGTGGCGCGGGATTTGCCCCGCGTGTCTGAGCTTTGTCGGGGCCTGCCGAATCTGGTGGAAAAAAGCCTCGCTGCCTTTCCCATGGCGTCAGGTGGTGCGGTCAATGCTGGCGGCAATGACTGATCCCGCCAACACCATCATGCCATAACGGGGGACAGAACCCCTTCAGTCGTTTTCTTGAGGCCAAAGCAGGCGCGAAACGACACCTGCGAGCACCGCGCCCAAAATCGGCGCCAACCAGAAAAGCCACAATTGCTCAAGCGCCCAGCCGCCATGGATAAGGGCAGGCCCAGTGCTGCGCGCCGGATTTACCGAAGTATTGGTCACCGGGATGCTGATAAGATGGATGAGCGTCAAGCCAAGCCCGATGGCAATAGGCGCAAAACCCGCGGCAGCCTTGCGATGCGTGGCACCAAGGATGATGATCAGGAAGAAGAAAGTCATCACCACTTCGCAGACAAGAGCTGCCATGAGCGAAAACTTGCCCGGGGAATGCGCGCCAAATCCATTCGACGCGAAACCGCCAGCCAAGGGATTACTGCCATTGCCCGTTGCTATCACGTAAAGGATCCAGGCGCCCAGAAAGGCGCCGATGACTTGGGCGATGATGTAAGGCACTGCGTCAGCGGCTTTGAAGCGCCCACCGGCGACCAAGCCCAAAGTCACTGCCGGGTTGAAATGTCCGCCAGACACATGGCCAACCGCATAGGCCATGGTTAGCACCGTAAGGCCAAAGGCAAAGGAAACGCCAAGGAGGCCAATACCAACTTGCGGGAATTGAGCCGCTAAAACGGCAGCACCACAGCCGCCAAGAACAAGCCACAAGGTGCCGAAAAGTTCGGCCATCAACCGAGGCATCATCGATCTAGTCTCCAGTCTAATTTTTAGGCAATTTCACCTGGGGGCGTTTCTTCCGCGAAGACTTAATTTTAGTCAAGTCAGATGCCGTGACGTTTTTCTGACGCTACGGCATAAAAATTGCTTTGTTGCGGTCTGGCGGAACATTTCCCTACTGGTTAGTCACGCAATCTCGCGGATCAGCTTGCGCTTCACGGCCTGGCCGAAACTGTTGAAATCCTCAGCAACAATATAAAACGCCCCCGGCCCGCCTATCACACGCTCCCGAAAGTAAAGATCAAGATTGGCCGGCGGCGGGCGGCCGAAGGTCGGGCGATCATTCATGATCGGCAGGCCATTGATCACAATGCCTTCCGCCACAGCTTCATCGCGCAGCACCTCCACCGGCGGGCCGCTATTGTTAAGCCCATCGCCCGAGACATCAATCACGCGCCGCGTCGCTTCAAAGGGGCAGGCGGCCAATTCGCGCCGGGCATGGATGATGGCGCCGGAAATGGAGGTCCAGGAAAGCGATGCGCGCGGCGCGCGTGCTAAATCCTCCGCCCATTTATTGGCATCAGCCTGTGAGGCGATGCGCGTCCAGGGCAGGATGGTGCGTTGATACTCAATGCCCGCCCATTCGATATACACAAGGCCAATGGCGCCGATCATGCCGCCGCGAATGGCGGCAATCACCGCCGGATCGGTCACCGCATCGCGATAGCCTTCGCGTTGCAGTTTTGCCTCATCCTCATCAATGGATCGTGACACATCAACAGCGAGCACCAGCGCGACATCAACAGGTTCTTGGGCGCGCGCCCTGCCGCTGGCGGCAAGAACGGCACCGCTGGTTGCGGCCAGAAGCGTGCGACGATGCATGGCGCGGCCCCCTATGGTGAAGGCCGTCATGCTGACGAAACCAGGGGTGAATTACAAGTTTTTCAGCACGACTTCGGCCACGCGGGCGGCATCTTCTTCGGTCATATAGGCGTGCATGGGCAGCGACAGCACCTGACCCGCCAGCCTTTCACTAATGGCAAGCGGCGGCGCCTGACCCGCGAAGGCTGTCGCATGATGCGCGGCATAAGCGGGCTGGAGATGCAGCGGTTTGGGGTAATAGATGCCACTCCCAATCCGCTCGGCGGTCAGGGCCGCCTGGACCTTGCTCCGCTGATCCCCATCGCGCAGCCGAATGGTGTAAAGCCCCCAGGCATTAACCGCGTTCGCGGGGGCCGCCTGGATACCGACCTTGCCGCCTAACGCGGCGTTATAGACAGCAGCGATCTTGGCGCGCATGGCAAGTTCGCCCGCCAGCAGCGGCAGCTTCGCAGCAAGGATGGTGGCCTGGATGGTATCAATCCGGCCATTCATGCCGGTGCGCTCTACCTCATAGCGCGTCTTGCCTTCGCCATGGGTGCGGAGACTGCGGTACAATTCCGCCCGCGCCGGATCATCCGTGATCAGCGCCCCGGCATCGCCGTAAGCGCCGAGCGTCTTGGTGGGGTAGAAGGAAAGCGCCGTCGCATGTCCCCAACGGCCAAGCTTCTTGCCATTGATGCTGGCGCCAAAAGCCTGCGCGGCATCATCCAGCGCGAACATCTCCTCGCGCGCGCAAATCGCTTCAATCGCAGGCCAATCCGCCGGCAGGCCGAACAAATCAACGCCGACCACGGCGCGGGGGCGCAGCCAGCCACGGCGCTTTACCTCGGCCACCCGCCTTTCAAGATCGGCGATGTCCATATTGTAGCTGAACTTGTCCACATCCACGAAAACCGGCGTAGCCCCCAGCACCAAAGGCACCTCGGCGGTCGCGGTATAGGTGAAGGCGGGCAGGAACACCGCATCCCCGCGCCCAATCCCTTCGGCCATCATCGCGATTTGCAGCGCATCCGTGCCGGACGAAACACCCACGCAATGCGCCGCCCCGGC
>CAMCZJ010000277.1 GCA_945886995.1 Asaia bogorensis | reverse complement strand
GAACGCGCGGAATCGATCCGCATGATCCGCGACAGCGCGGGCGCAGTGGCGCCGCGCGGCGGGGATAGCAAGCGCGTGCGCGGCCTGCGTTTCGCCGCGCCGGGTTTTGATAAGGGCGTCTTCGGCCAGATGGGCGAATTCGGCTGGATTGGGCTTGCGGTGGCGGAAGCCGCAGGCGGTGCCGGGCTTGGCATGAGTGAAGCCATTGCGCTGACTGAGGAATTGGCGAGCGGCTTGGCCCCCGAACCGCTGATCCCCGCGATGCTATCGGCGCGCTTGCTGGCGGGCGCGGATGATCTGGCGCTGCTGGCGCCTTTGTTGGCCGGCAAGCAGGTGGTACTGACGGCCTGGCAGGAACGCGCCGATACGCTGGCTGCGCCGGGTAATGCCGATGCGCCGCGCGTCTTCATTCCGCAAGCGGGTGGCGCCGATGTGTTTCTTGTGCCGGTGCGCGAAGGCGCAGGGCTCGCGCTTTATGCCCTGCCGGCGACGGGCGCCGATGTGGCGTTAGAGAAAACCATGGATGGCGGGTATTTCGGCACGCTTCGTGCTGACCCTGCGCGCGGCCAGCGCATCGCTGCCGATATCAGCGATGTGCTGGATTCTGCCTTGGATGAGGCTGCGCTGATGACCGCGGGCGCTATGGTCGGGCTGATGGAACGCGCCTTTGACATGACGCTTGCCTATCTGAAAACGCGCCAGCAATTTGGCCGCATCATTGGCACTTTCCAATCCTTGCAGCATCGCGCGGCGGATTTGAAAATTCATCTTGCTTTGACACGGGCGGCGCTGGAAGCGGCGGCAGCGGCGCTAGATGCTGGGGCGGAAGGCGATGCGCGCAAGGCGGCTGTTTCCAAAGCCAAGGCGCGCGCGGGTGAAAGTGGGCTCATGGTGCTCCGCCAATGCATCCAATTGCATGGCGGCATCGGCTACACGGATGAATATGATGTCGGGCTTTATCTGCGCCGTGGCATGGTGATCGCCAATCAATTCGGCTCGGCTGCCTTGCATCGCCGACGCTTCATGGCGCTGGCGCCGGAGGATGCGGAATGAGCGCCGCCGCCGAACCCTTGCGCCAGCGCATTCTGGAAGAACGCGATGGCGCGGTGCTGATCGTCACCATTGATTGCCCATCGCGCAAAAACGCCATCGCGCCCGTGCTCCGCACCGCGATGGAAGACGTGATGGAACGCGCCCATGGTGATCCTACCATTCGCGCCATTGTGGTGACGGGGGCCGAGGGTACTTTCTGCGCCGGCGGCGATATTTCTTCGATGGACATAGACAGCACTTTGGCCGGGCGGGAACGGATGCGTCGCACGCATAAGCTCGTGCGCCTCATGGCCAAGGGCGGCAAGCCGATTGTTGCCGCCGTGGAAGGCTGGGCCGCGGGGGCCGGCATGGCGGTGGCCTGTGCCTGTGATACCATCGTCGCTGCGGAAAATGCGCGCTTCACCGCTGGTTTCCATAAGATTGGCCTGATGTCCGATATGGGCCTGCCGCATTTTCTACCTGCACGTGTCGGCATAGGCCGCGCGCGGCGCATCCTGTTTTTCCATGAAGTGATCGCCGCACCGGAAGCCGAACGCATCGGCCTGGTGGATTTTGTGGCGCCGCCCGGCAAGGCTTTGGAAGCTGCTTTGGAAAAGGCGCGTTTTCTGGCCGCCGAAGCGCCAGGCCCCATCGCCTTCACCAAGCAAATCTTCGCCGATGGCCTGGATGAGGCTTTGGCGCAGGAACAAACCTATCAGGCCGCGCTGTTCACGACTGAGGATTTCAAGGAAGGCCGCGCTGCCTTCTTCGCCAAGCGCAAGCCGAATTTTACGGGAGGCTGAACAGATGATCGAAGCTCGCGAGACCCAGGATCTGAACCTGCTGGAAGATGAAGTCTTCCGCCTGCATGTGCGCGCCTGGATTGAGGCTGAATATCCAGCCGAATTACGCAATCCGCCGAAGCGCCTGCATTGGGATGAAAACAAGCCCTGGTATTACAAGCTGGCCGAGAAAGGTTGGCTTTGCCCCGGCTGGCCGCGCGAATTTGGCGGGCTTGGGCTGTCCCCGGCGAAGCAGATCATCTTCACCGAAGAAGTGGAACGTCATGGCTGCGCGCGCACCAATGACCACGGTATTGTCATGGTGGGGCCGCTGCTCATCAACCACGGCACGCGCGAACAGCAGCAGCGCTTCCTGCCCAAGATTCTCTCCGGTGAGCATATCTGGTGCCAGGGCTATTCCGAACCCAATGCGGGATCAGATTTGGCGGCGCTCCGCACCGAAGCCGTGCTGGATGGCGATACCTATTTGGTGAATGGCCAGAAGATTTGGACCACACTCGCCATGGATGCCAATTGGTGCTTCCTGCTTGTGCGTACAGACAAGAACGCGAAGAAGCAGGAAGGTATTTCCTTCCTGCTGGTGGATATGAATACGCCTGGTATTACCGTGAAGCCCATCATCAATCTGGAATATCACGACGAATTCTGTGAGGTATTCTTCGATAATGTGCGCGTGCCCGCGGCCAATCTGGTCGGCACGCCCAATCGCGGCTGGGATATGGCGAAGGCTTTGCTTTCTTTTGAGCGCATCTATCTCGGCTCCCCCCGCCTTTCAGCCTATGCGTTTTCGCGCCTGAAGCAACTCGCCGAACGCATGGGGGTTTGGGAAGATGCAGTTTTCCAGGATACCTACGCCAAGCTTCGGCTTGATCTGGAAGACCTCAAATCCCTCTACGGTGTTTTCGTGGATAAGGTCAGGCGGGGTGAAACGCTGGGCCCCGATGTTTCCATGCTGAAGGTATTCCAGACTGAGCTGTTTCAGCGCATTACGGATACCATGCTGGAAATCTGTGGCGAAAATGCTGGCTTGCTTGACCCCATGGAAGGCAATCGCAACCTGAACCCGACAGGGCTTTACATTCAGGCGCGGCCTGCAACCATTTATGGCGGTTCGAATGAAATCCAACGCAATATCATCAGCAAGAATGTCCTCGCGCTGCCGGGCTGAGGCAGTGCGCAAAAGAAGGAAGTGACCATGAGCGATCTTTGGCGCCTTACCGCAACCGATCTCGCGGCACGCATTCGGTCCAAACAAGTCTCCGCCACGGAAGCGGCAAAGGATGCGCTCGCGCGGCTTGATGCGGTGAATGCGAAGATTAATGCCGTGGTGGATCATCGGCCAGCGGAGACGCTCGCGGACGCCGCGCGCATTGATGCCATGATCGCACGCGGAGAGGATGCCGGGCCGCTTGCCGGAGTGCCCATCACCATTAAGGTGAACACGGATCAGCAGGGTTACGCGACGACCAATGGGCTGCGCCTGCAAAAGGATTTGATCGCCAAGCAGGATAATCCAGTGGTGGCTAATTTGCGCAAGGCGGGCGCGGTGATTGTTGGGCGCACCAATACGCCGGCCTTTTCGCTGCGCTGGTTCACGCGCAATTCGCTGCATGGTCATACCAAGAACCCGCGCGATCCCGGCATTACGCCAGGTGGTTCTTCTGGCGGCGCGGCGGCGGCCACCATGGCCGGCATAGGTGCCATTGGGCATGGCACGGATATTGGCGGTTCTATCCGCTACCCAGCCTATGCTTGCGGCATTCACGGGCTACGCCCAACGCTTGGGCGTATTCCGGCCTGGAATGCTTCAGGTGCGGAACGCCATATCGGCGGGCAGGTCATGGCGGTCAGCGGGCCGCTGGCGCGCAGCATCGCCGATGTGAAGCTCGCTTTCGGCGCCATGAGCGCGCGCGACATTCGCGACCCCTGGTGGGTGGATGCCGCCATGGAAGGCCCGCCTGCGCCGAAGCGCGCGGCACTTTGCCTTGCGCCCGATGGCATGAAGGTTCAACCCGAAGTGCAGGCCGCCATGCGTGATGCCGCGAAGCGCCTTCAAGCTGCTGGCTGGACGATTGAGGAAACTGATACACCCCCCTTGCGTGAACCCGCGCAATTGCAAGCGATGCTCTGGCTTGCGGAAAGCCGCCGTGGCCTTAATAGCGCGCTGCAACAGGAAGGTGACCCGGATGCGAGCTTCATCTTCGCGCAGATGGAAGAACTCTGCCCCAACCCTGATCTGAATGCC
>CAMCZJ010000276.1 GCA_945886995.1 Asaia bogorensis | reverse complement strand
CGAATTTGAAGCGCGGGATGATTTGCGCTGCGCCATCATCACTGCCGCCGGCACGCGTGCCTTCACCTTTGGCGCGGATGTCTCTGACCCTCCGGAATTGTGGCGCACCATTCCAAGTGTCGGCTATCGGCCGCTCAAGCCCGTGATTTGCGCGGTTGAGGGCTGGTGTGTGGGTGGCGGCATTGTGCTTGCGATGATGGCCGATTTGTTGGTCTGCGGCAAAAGCGCAAAATTCTATTATCCGGAAGCGAAGCTTGGCCTGACGGGTGGCATGATCGCCGGCCTGGTCAGCCGCATTCCGCATAAGATCGCCATGGAAATCATGCTGCTCTGCCGCACCGTGGATGCGGATCGCGCCGCTTCGATTGGTTTGGTGAATGAGGTGGTGGAAGATGGCAAGGCGCTTGATACTGCCAAGACCTGGGCGCTGGAACTAACCGGCATGGCGCCCATGGTTGTCGCGGAATTGAAGCGCATGGTGACTGAGGAAATCCTGCCGCGCGGACCATCGGAGCAAATGGCCATCCATGGCCAACGCATGGGCGCCATTCGCGCTTCAGATGATTTCGCCGAAGGTAAGGCCGCCTTCCGGGAAAAGCGCCCGCCGCGTTTTCGCGGGCGCTAATCCCAGAATATATCAGGGGAACATGGCAACGGCCCGGATGGGGCTTGCCGTGCCGCCCCTGATTTTCAGCGGAAAGCCGATAAAGGTGAAGCGCCCGCGGCCAATCAGCTTATCCAGATTGGCGAGGCATTCCATATGCGTAATGCCGCGCTCCGCGCAGGCCATATGGGCCTGAAAATTCAACTCGCCTTCCGGCGCGGGGCTGATGGCTTCCACGCCGAACATGCCAATGCCGCGATCCGCAAGCCAATGGACTGATTCCAGCGCGAGGCCCGGGAAATCATGCACATAGCCAGGCTTGCCGAGCAGCCTTTCATTCGTCGCCATCCAAATCAGCACCGTATCGCCCTTGCGGATTTCTTGACCTGATGCCGCAAGCGCTGTCTCCATCTCCTTCACCGTGATGGCGTGCTTCAGCGGCACATGGGAAAGATCAAGGCAAATGGCGCTGGTATAGAATTTCTCAAGCGGCATTTGTTCGACCGAAAGCGCATCAGGGCGCGGATCGAAATGCACCGGCGCATCCACATGCGTGCCGGCGTGATCTGACATGGAAAAATAGAGCGCCTTGCTGGTGAAGGTGGTATTGCCTGCCACCTTCTTCTCGGAATGATCACCCCAGACTGTCATGACAACAGGCGGGTGGCTTGGATGCGTCTGCGTGCGGTGAAAGATTTCGCGGCTGAGATCAACGAATTCCATTGACGTGTTCCTTTGTTGCGAAATGTCTAAACATTGACGCCGCGAATGGCGTTGATAATCGCGTCCGTCACCTGATCCGTAGTGGCCTTGCCGCCGAGGTCAGGTGTCAGCACATCGCCGCGGCTTGTCACCATCTCCACCGCGCGCATCAACTGCGCCGCCGCTTGCGCTTCACCCAAATGTTCCAGCATCATGGAAGCGGTCCAGAAAGCGCCAAGCGGATTGGCAATGCCTTTGCCGGTGATATCGAAAGCCGAGCCATGGATCGGTTCAAACATCGAAGGCCGCTTGTGCGATGGATCAATATTGCCTGTGGCACCAATGCCCAGCGAACCCGCCAAGGCCGAGGCCAGATCGGAAAGAATATCGGCGTGTAGGTTCGTGGCAACCACGGTGTCAACGCTACCGGGCTTCATCACCATGCGCGCGGTCATGGCATCCACCAGCATTTTCTCTACCGTGAGGGTCGGGTATTGCGCGGTGATTTCCGCGCAAACCTCATCCCACATCACCATGCCGTGGCGCTGTGCGTTAGATTTCGTTACCACCGTCAAATGCTTACGCGGGCGCGCCATGGCAACTTCGCAGGCATGGCGGCAGATGCGCGCTACCCCTTCGCGGGTGAAGACTGAAACATCCATGGCAACTTCAATCGGCAAGCCGCGATGTGCGCGCCCGCCAACGCCGGCATACTCGCCTTCGCTGTTCTCGCGCACGATTACCCAATCAATCTGTTCCCCCAGATCAGGGCGCAAAGGCCCCTTGATGCCGGGCAAAAGCCGCGTTGGGCGCACATTGGCGTATTGGTCAAAGCCCTGGCAGATCGCGAGCCTTAGCTCCCACAGCGTGACATGGTCAGGGATATCCGGCGCGCCGACCGCGCCGAAGAAAATCGCATCAAAGCCCTCAAGTTGCTGCAAGCCATCTTCCGGCATCATGCGCCCGGTTCGGCGAAAGTAATCGCTACCCCAATCAAAATCATGAAAGCTCAGCGCAAAGTTGCCATTCTTGTCAGCCAGCGCCTGCAAAACATGGCAGCCCGCCCTGATGACATCCGGCCCGATGCCATCGCCACCCATGGCGGCAATCCGATAATTCTTCATGGTCAGTGCTTTCCTTTCACGGACGCCTCAGGCGCAAATCCAAGCCGCGCGCAATCCAGGCGGCTTCAATCACATCAAGAGCGGTTTCGCCAGAAGGGTTGGCCTTGCTCGGGCGGGAAGCAAGCCCGGGTTCCGCCTGAATACGCCACAGGCCAAGCAGTCGGCGCAATTCCGCAAGTGGTGCAGTATGATCATCAACGCGCAGATTGATGTCCGGGAAATCCTCTGTCGTGGTCAGCACCAGGGCTGCCGATTGCCGCCCGCGCTTATCCCCGCCCGCGGCTTCGCCCGCATCAAGCGCCGTCATCAGGCGTTCGGGCAGCGCAAGATCCGCATTGGCGCGGAAACTGTCAAAGCTTGCCTGCACCACCGCGCTACCCGAGAGCATATTGCCCGCCACGCTGAAGCCATCGCCACCAATGTGCCCGCACCATTCAACGCAGTTATCGCCGGTCCAGGCGGCGTTGCGGCCATGGCAATCCACCGCGTGAATTTGGCGCAAGCCCTTGCCTTCATCACCCACCAGCGCTGCCTCAATGGCCTTGGCAGGCGTCAAGCCACGTTCCAGCCCGTGCAGCACGGCGGGGCCCAAATAGCGGTTGCTCATGGATTGTGTGCTGACAGCGCCAACGCCCGATTTCAGGAAAGGGCAGGTGGCGCCAACCGCCAGGTTGCAGGTGGTGACTGCAACTGCGAAGGCGCCCGTGATGGGATCATGCGCGACAATGGACCAGGTCATGCGGCGGGCCTTTCTTGAAATCTCAAGCTAAACCTTAACCGCGCAGTAGCGCTTGCAGGAAGCCCACTCCATGCCAAAATAAGCCGAAACGGGAGGTTTCTTGCCATGACTATTTCCATCTCACGCCGCGGCTTTGCCGGTTTGGGCCTTGCTTCGCTGCTGCCATCAGCGGTTTCCGCGCAATCTGCCTGGCCGGATCGCCAGGTGCGGCTGATCGTACCGTTCGGCGCCGGGGGTGCGGTTGATACGCTTTCCCGTCTTGTCGCCAATGGCTTTGCAGCGCAGGCGAATGGTCAGGCCTTGGTGGTTGAAAATCGTTCTGGCGCTGGTGGCGCCATTGCGGGCGCCGCTGTGGCGCAGAGCCGGCCGGATGGCTATACGCTGATGATGGCGGATCTTGGCGCCAATTGCATCGGCAAGGAATTGCAGCCCGCGCTGAATTACGACCCGATGCGCGCCTTCACGCCGATCTCGCATTTGGTGAATCTACCGATTGCCGTTGTTGTTCCGGTCAATCTGCCGGTGCAAACGCTGGAAGACCTGCTGGCGCGTGCGCGCGTGCGCGCGGATGGTATTCAATATGCCTCCCCAGGTGTTGGCCATGTCAGCCATTTGGCAGCGGAACTGCTTGGCCGCCGTGCCGGCGTGAAGCTGACTGCCGTGCATTACCGGAGCGGCGCTGATGTGATGCGAAGCCTTATCCAGGGCGAGACGGAATTCTCCTTCCCTTCCGTTTCAACCGCGCTTCCCTTTATTCGTGAAGGTCGCGTGCGTGCGCTCGCGATTGGCACGCCTGCCCCGGTTGCGGCGCTGCCGGGTGTGCCCGCCGTGGCCGCGACTTTCCCCGGTTTTGAGGCAATGACCTGGCACGGCATTGTTGGGCCCGCCGGCATGCCGGATGATGTGGTGGCCGCGGCCAATCGTGTGTTTCGCGC
>CAMCZJ010000275.1 GCA_945886995.1 Asaia bogorensis | reverse complement strand
TTTTATAGGCGCCGATTTTGCGCAGCTCATGAAGATCGGCAAGAAAGCGCTCGGCATTGATTTGCACCATGGCGGGAACCTTTGGTTGAAAAATTTTACTCTTGATTAATACCAAGAGATTCTTAGCAAGAAAATCGCTCAGAAACCATTCCTGTTAACTGTTCCACAACCAACAGTGGGCTTTTCTTAAGCGCATCACAACAAGCGTGATTCTCAGGAGTGAAAAATCCATGCAAACCAACCGTCGCGTTGAAAAGGCCGCTACCGCTTTCACCTGTGTTGCGTTGCTTGAAACCAGTAGTGGGGCTGAACTTCATATGCGTGATGGGCTGGGCAGGCTGCTCAGGCTGCCGTTGCGTGATGCGGATCACGGCAGCCACCTGGCCATGTTGGCCGCGTTTAGTGGGCCTTCCCGTGCGCATCGGCAGCGTGGCCGGGCGCACTGAAACGCCGCTACAGTGTAAGGCCGCCATCCACCACAATGGTCTGCCCGGTCACCATTGCCGCACCCGCCAGCAGAAACACCATCACCTCGGCCAAATCCGCCGTGGTGCAACGGCGCTTCAGTAATGCGTTTTCAATGCTACCGCGGCGCTGTTCTTCAGTCCATTCAATCATCCAAGTTGAATCGACCGCGCCGGGGGCTACTGCATTCACGCGCACTTCTGGCGCCAGCCCGCGCGCCAGGTTCTTTGTAAGGCTCACCACCCCCGCCTTGGTCGAGCCATAAGCCATGGAAGACCCAGCGTGATTAAGCCCGGCGATGGACGCCACACTTACCACCGCGCCACCGGCGGCGCGCAGCGCTGGTGCCGCGGCCTTTGTGCAGCGGAATACGCCAAGCAGATTAACCTGCAGAACCGTATCCCATAATTCTTCCGTCAGCCGGTCAAACTCATTAGGGGCGATGGTGGTTTTGGTGCCGGGTGTACCAGCGTTATTCACCAAATAATCCAAGCGGCCGAGATCTGCGACCGCCTGTTCAACCATGCGTTGGCAATCTGCAGCATCGGCCACATTACCTGGTACCGCAATGACATCGCGCCCCAGGCCGCGCAGCCGCGCCACCTCCGCCCCGCCCCGCTCATCCCCCACCAAATGGTTGATGGCTACCTTGCAGCCAAAGCCAGCCAGCAGTTCCACGGTAGCCAGGCCAATGCCGGAAGCACCCCCGGTCACCAACGCCGTCTTGCCGTTCAAATCATAGCTTGCGGGCATTCCTCTCACTCCTTCTGGTTGCCCCGGTGCGAATCTGGCCCGTGGCGCTTCCCATTTCTGTCTTTGGGGGTTTAGCCTGCCCCGTAGAGCCCGCAGGAACAAGCGGGCGGGAGGAACCACATGAAAAAATGCCTCATCGCGCTCGCCGCGATCCTCGTCGCCTGGGCGTTACCTGCTTCGGCGCAGATTTCACTGGTGGTGAATTTTTCCGCCGGGGGGCCATCGGATATCGTCGCAAGGTTGATGCAGAACGACATGGCGGCAGCACTCGGCCAGCCCGTGGTCATACGCAATGTCACCGGCGCAGGCGGGACCATCGGCGCGGCGGAGGTGGCGCGCGCGCGGCCTGATGGGCAGACCATTCTGCTTTCCCCCATCGGCCCCATCGCCATTCAACCTCATTTCCGCAGTAACCTGACCTATAAGCTCGATAACTTGGCGGCGATCTGCCAGGTGGCCGATAGCCCGGTCATCATGATGACTCCGAAGAATTCCGGCCTGAAGCGCGTGGCCGATGTAATCGCCCGCGCGCGCGCTGAGAATGGCGGCATGCCCTTCGCCTCAACCGGGGCGGGCAGCATTCCGCATATCTCCATGGTGGCGCTGATGCGTGCTGCGAGTATCCAGATGAACCACGTGCCCTTTCGTGGTTCTGGGGAGGTGATGCTCGCTTTCCAACAGGGGCAAATTCAGCTTTTCACGGACCAGACCCTGCTGATCCGCCAATATGACCTGCACCCGATCGCCTTCCTGACCGAAGCGCGCAATCCGGAATTCCCCGAAGTGCCCACCATGCGCGAAGAAGGCCATGATCTGGTCTATACGATCTGGAGCGGCCTTTACGCCCCTGCCGCCACGCCTGAACCCATGTTGGTGCGGCTGGAAGCCGCTTGCGAAAGAGCAGTGAAGGCAGAGAGCTTCATTGAAGGCATGAAGCGCGTGGCGCAGCCCATCCTGTTTCGCAACCGCGCGGAATTTGCCGCTTTCTCCCGCGCGGAGAGCGAGAAGTTCCGCGGGTTGATTGAAGCAACGGGCTTGCGTTCCGCCGAATAGCAACCCCAGCATCGGGGCTGGCCGGTTGCGCCCCGGGCGGCTTCGCGCTACCGCGCCCCGGTGCTGGTTCAACATACCCCTTTGCGGCTGGATGATTATGATTTCATCCTGCCTGAACATTTGATCGCGCAGGCGCCCATCCGCCCGCGCGACGCTGCGCGCATGCTGATTGTGCGCCCGGATGGCTTGGAAGATCGCGGCGTGCGGGATTTGCCCGCTTTGCTCGGCCCTGGCGATGTGATGGTGGTGAATGATACGCGCGTGATCCCCGCGCGGCTTCATGCCAGGCGCGGCCAGGCGCGGGTTGAAATCATGCTAAACCGGCATGAGGAAGCGGGCATTTGGCATGCGCTGATCCGTAATGCGCGCCGCCTTAAGGCCGGGGATGAATTGCAAGTTGAAGGCGCTGAGGATTGCACGGCGCGCGTGCTGGATGACCCCGAAGGTGGCGCAGCGCGGCTTGATTTCGGCCCGGATCAGGCGCGGCTCGCGGCTGCTTTGGAAAAGGCGGGAGAGGTCCCCCTGCCGCCCTATATCACCCGCCCCGAAGGCCCAACGTCTGAAGATGCTAGCGATTACCAGACAATCTTCGCCCGCCGCCCTGGTGCCGTCGCGGCACCCACCGCGAGCCTGCATTTCACCGAGGCCCTGCTGCAAGCCCTCGATGCGCGCGGTGTGGCGCGTGTGACCGTCACGCTGCATGTCGGCGCCGGCACGTTTCTGCCGGTGCGCAGCGATGATGCGCGGGCGCATAAATTGCACGAGGAATGGGGCGAAATCACCCCGGAAGCCGCTGCACAACTGAATGCGGTACGCGCGGCGGGCGGGCGCATCATCGCCATCGGCACTACCGCATTGCGCCTTTTGGAAAGCGCGGTCCAGCCGGATGGCAGCATCATGCCCTTTCGCGGCCTCACGGATGTTTATCTGCTGCCAGGGCATGAATTCCGCAGCGCCAATGCGCTGATGACGAATTTTCACCTGCCGCGCAGCACCTTGTTTATGCTGGTTTGCGCCTTTGCTGGTGATCAGCGCATGCGGAACGCGTACAACCACGCCATCGCGCAAAACTATCGCTTCTACTCCTATGGCGATTCATCCCTGCTGTTTCGCGTGAGTGATACGCCATGACACTTTCCTGGCAGCACGAAGCACAGGATGGCGCGGCGCGGGCAGGGGTGTTGCACACTGCCCATGGTGAAGTGCCCACACCCGTTTTCATGCCGGTTGGCACCGCCGGCACGGTGAAGGCCATGACAGCGGATGCGGTGCGCGCCACCGGTGCGCGCATGGTGCTCGGCAATACCTATCACCTCATGCTGCGTCCTGGCGCTGAACGTATCGCGCGGCTTGGTGGCCTGCATCGCTTCATGGATTGGCACGGACCGATCCTGACGGATTCCGGCGGCTTTCAGGTCATGTCGCTTTCTGGCTTGCGCAAGATGGACGCGGATGGCGTGACCTTTCAAAGCCATGTGGATGGATCGCGCCATCGCCTGACGCCGGAACGTAGCGTGGAAATCCAGCATCTGCTCGGCGCTGATGTCACCATGTGCTTTGATGAATGCACGCCCTTTCCCGCGACGCATGAACAGGCCGCCACATCCATGCGGCTTTCCATGCGCTGGGCGGCGCGCAGCCGTGAAGCCTTCGTGCCGAGGCCCGGCCATGGCTTGTTTGGCATTGTCCAGGGCAGTGTTTTCCCTGATTTGCGCGTCGAAAGTGTCGCGGCCCTGACGGGCATTGGCTTTGAAGGCTATGCGGTGGGTGGCCTTGCGGTCGGTGAAGGCCAGGAAGCCATGTTCACCACGCTGGAATGCACCACGCCGCTGCTGCCCA
>CAMCZJ010000274.1 GCA_945886995.1 Asaia bogorensis | reverse complement strand
ATCAAGGATGGCGCTTTCATTGACGCTGGCGGCACGCATTGGCCCCTACCGCCCGCCTATGGCGGGCGTGACGGGGCTGAGGTTGTTTATGGCATCCGGCCTGAGCATCTGCGCCTTGATCCTAACGGCATCCAGGCGCGCGTTCAGGTCGTGGAGCCTACGGGTTCTGAGACGCAGGTTACCCTGCGCATTGGTGATGTTTCCGTGATGGGTGCCTTCCGCGAAAGGATTGCGGCCAATCATGGGGATGTGCTGGCGGTATCGCCCGACCTCACCCTCGTCCACATCTTCGACAAGGCAACGGGACAGAGGATTTAGCTTCGTTTCAACATAACATCAGGGAGTGGAAACATGGCAAATATCATTACACGTCGCAGCATTCTGGGTGCGGGTGTCGGCATGGCCGCACTCGCCGCAGGGGGTGAGACGCTCGCGCAGAACCTAGTTCGTGGCGATGCTAGCGTCGCCGCGCCGCGCTTGCCGATTGAAAACGGCGCGACACTGCGCATCCTTCGTCCGGTACGCTTCGTCCAGCCAGATGAAGAAGTGTTCCGCGCCTCCGCTGCGCGTTTTACGCAGCAAACCGGGGTGCAGGTGCGCGTGGATTTCGTGGGTTGGGAAGATATCAACCAGCAAACCGCCGTTACCGCCAATACAGGCGCGGGTCCGGATTGTATCATCGGCTTTGGCGATTCGCCGCATATCTATGCGGACAAGCTGGTCGAGGTTTCGGATATCGCTGAATATCTCGGCAAGAAATATGGCGGCTGGATGTTTGTTGGCGAAAAGCTCGGTAAGCGCCACGGCACCAATAACTGGATCGGCTTGCCCTTTGGTGGCACTGCCGGCCCGCTTGTCTGGCGCAAATCTGCGGTCAAGGAAGTCGGCTATGATGCACCGCCATCAGATCTGCCGGGCTTCCTTGAAATGTGTAAGCGCCTCCGCCGCGCCAACAAGCCTTCTGGCTTTGCGCTTGGCAATGCGGTGGGCGATGGCAATGGCTTCGCCAATTGGCTCATGTGGTCACATGGTGCTTCCATTACCAATGAAAGCGGCGCGGTTTCGGTCAATAGCCCGCAAACACTGGCGGCGCTGAATTACCTAAAGGAACTGTACCCGACCTTCGTTGATGGCGGCACTATTTCCTGGGGCGATATCAGCAACAACCAGGCTTATGCGGCGAATACCTGCTGGGTTACCTCCAACGGCGTTTCGCTCTATTTCGCGCTGAAGAATGACCCTGCCACACGCGCCATTGCGGAAGATACTGAACATTCGGTCATGCCGCTTGGTGTCGCCAATAGCTGGCCAAGCGCGCCGCTGACTTTGAACGCCATGGTGTTCAAGCACAGCCGTTTCCCCAATGCGACCAAGGCCTTCCTGACCTTCATGATGGAACAGGAACAATATGAGCCCTGGCTGAACGCCAATCTGGGCTATTGGGCGCATCCACTGAATGCCTATCGTGCTTCTGCAGTATGGACCAGTGATCCAAAGATCACGCTTTTCCGCGATTCCATGAACAATCAGTTCTGGAATGGCTATAAGGGGCCAATTTCTGAAGCCTCGGGTCAGGCCAATGCGGAATATGTGTTGGTGCAGATGTTCGCTTCCGTCGCTGCTGGTCAGGCCACACCTGATGCGGCAATGCGTGAAGCCGAACGCCGCGCACGCCGTATTTTCCGTCGCGGCTGAATTCAACAAGGGCGGCCTTCATCGTAAAGGCCGCCCCCTGCCGGAGCCCCAGTAATGTCCAGCACAACTACCGGATGGGTCAGGCCGAAGATCGAGCAGAATTGGCTGATAAGGCTGCTCGATTGGAAGCCCTTCCTGATTATCATCTGCCTGCTGCCCGCAATTGGGCTTTTGGCGGTATTCCTGACCTATCCGCTGGGGCTTGGCATTTGGCTTGCCTTTACGGACACCACCATCGGGCGCAGCGGGCGTTGGGTTGGGCTCGAGAATTTTGAATTCATGATGGAAGACCCCATTTTCTGGAATGCGGTCTTTTTTAGTGTTTTTTATACGGGCATCGCCACCATCGGGAAGTTCGGTCTGGGGCTTTGGTTGGCGCTGCTGCTGAACAATCATCTGCCCTTCAAATCGATGCTGCGCGCCATCATCCTGCTGCCTTGGATTGTGCCCACTGTGCTGACAGCGGTTGCCTTCTGGTGGATTTATAATCCGCAATTTTCTGTCATTTCCTGGATGCTGATCGAACTTGGCCTGCGTGATACCAATGTTGATTTCATCAATACCGCCTGGCCCGCGCGCTGGTCCTTGATTGCTGCCAATATTTGGCGCGGTATTCCCTTTGTCGCGATTTCTCTGCTGGCAGGATTGCAAACCATTTCGCCATCGCTTTATGAAGCGGCGCTTCTGGATGGCTCAACCGCTTGGCAGCGCTTTCGCTATATCACCTTCCCGATGCTGCTGCCGATCCTGGCGATTGTTATGACCTTCAGCATCATTTTCACCTTCACGGATTTCCAGCTCGTCTATGCCATCACGCGCGGCGGGCCGGTAAATTCCACTCATCTGCTGGCCACATTGGCCTTCCAGCGTGGCATCCCGGCTGGGCAATTGGGTGAAGGTGCGGCAATTGCGGTTTCCATGATCCCCTTCCTCGTCTTTGCCACACTCTTCAGCTATTTCGCCCTGGCGCGGCGCAAATGGCAGCAGGGTGAGAGTAATGATTGAAGCCGGGAGCAAACAGCCATGAGCGCCACAACCCAAGCAGAAGAAACCCAAGCCAGCGCCGCCCCGCCATCTGAAGCCATGGCATGGGACAGCAAGGCACGGCGGATGGTCACCATCTATCTGCCGCTTGCGTGCTTTCTGATCATTCTGCTGTTTCCCTTCTATTGGATGACGATCACCGCCTTCAAACCGAATGCGGAGCTTTACGATTACAAGACGCATAATCCCTTCTGGATCACGTCGCCCACGCTCGATCACATCAGGCTGCTGTTGTTCAACACGGCCTATCCGAAGTGGCTCATGACGACCATGATGGTGGCGGTTGGCGCGACTGTTCTGTCGCTGGTCAGTTCAACCCTTGCGGCCTATGCCATCCAGCGCTTGCGCTTCACGGGCAGCCAATATGTTGGGCTTGGGATTTACCTTGCCTATCTGGTGCCGCCTTCCATCCTATTCATTCCACTCGCGACCATGGTGTTCCAACTTGGGTTGTTTGATACGCCCTTCGCATTGATCCTGGTCTATCCGACCTTCCTGGTGCCTTTCTGCACCTGGTTGCTGATCGGCTATTTCAAATCCATTCCCTATGAGCTTGAGGAATGCGCGCTGATTGATGGCGCCACGCGCTTGCAGATCCTGCGGCAGATCACCCTGCCGCTCGCCGTGCCGGGGCTGATCAGCGCGGGTATCTTTTCCTTCACGCTGTCCTGGAATGAATTCATCTATGCGCTGGCCTTCATTCAATCGAGCGAGAACAAGACAGTGCCGGTCGCGATCTTGACCGAATTGGTGACAGGCGATGTCTATCAATGGGGCGCGCTGATGGCGGGTTCACTTCTGGGCTCGCTCCCGGTTGCGATCTTCTATTCCTTCTTCGTGGATTACTACGTTTCCTCCCTGACCGGCGCGGTCAAGGAATGATCTGAAAAGGACCGATCACATGGCTAAATTCACCATCCTGACGCCCGCGGCGGCGTCCTTCACCACCTCGGGCGGCGGCTATGACTATGAGCTTGAAGCGCTGGATGGCATGGGTGTTGAAATCATCGAATGCCAACCGACTGAAAAGGACTTCATCGCCAAAGCCGGCCAGGCCGATGCGGTTTACGCGAAGGGCATGCAGTTCACGGCCAAGATGATCAAGGCGCTGAAGAAGTGCCGCATCATCGCGCTTGGGTCCGTGGGCGTTGATTATGTAGATGTGGCGGCGGCAACCGCGCAGGGTATTCCGGTCACGAATTGCCCCGATACCTTCATCGAAGAAGTGGCTGATCATGCCATGATGCT
This sequence comes from Asaia bogorensis, assembly GCA_945886995.1. Lineage (GTDB taxonomy): Bacteria > Pseudomonadota > Alphaproteobacteria > Acetobacterales > Acetobacteraceae > Neoroseomonas > Neoroseomonas bogorensis_A. The sequence continues at coordinate 137 of CAMCZJ010000274.1, read as the reverse complement.
GCTGCTGGCGACACATCGGCGCTGCATTGAACAGGACCGCATGGTGCGTGAAGGCCGCTGGGGTGAAGGCCGCCCGCAATTGCTGCAAATCCCGCGCCTGATGGGCCAGACGCTTGGCTTCATCGGCTTCGGTCGTG